>JBKKCN010000501.1:0-3419 GCA_046712525.1 Candidatus Rokuibacteriota bacterium | reverse complement strand
GTATGAAAGCGCTCATCATGGGTGGCCTCCTAGAAGGGGTGCGCCGGGTGGGCGCCGAGGATGAAGGTAGCCTGGAACAGCAGCTCGTCGAGGATGCGGGCGCTGCCGGCATCCGCGCCGATGCGGTGCGACCGCTCGGTGTGCTTGTAGCCGAGCCGGAAGCGCAGGAACTCCGACGGCATGAAGGACACGTACGGCTGCGCGGCCCACTCCCTGCCCGGCTCCACCGGATACTGCGTGGAGTCGTAGCGCGCGCCGAAGGCCCACCGCCGCCACGGCTGCACCTCGGCGTAGGTGTACCAACCGAAGCGCTCACGCGTGCGGTCTTCGCCGCGCCCCGCGTCGTCGAACACATCGACCGCCCTGCGCCCATACAGCGCCTCGGCACCGATGGTCAGGAGCGCGTGGCGCCAGCCTTCCGGCGTGAGCTTGTACTTGAGATCGGCGCCGAAGATATTCGAGCGCCGGTCGGCCTCCGTCTCGCCGCTCGCCACCGACACGCCAAGCTGCAGCGCGCTCGTGTCTCCCAGCTCGAAGAAGGTGCGCAGGCGGCCGGTGACGAGCGGCGCCTTCAGCGAGCCCCGTCCGAACGCCTCCTCGTTGTCGCCGTTGAAGATGCCCACCAGGGCCTCGAGGTAGAAGGGCAGCGGCGCCACCCAGGTCGCCTCCACGCCGCTCTCCACAAGCTGCTCCTCGCCGAAGAAGCGCACGAGCACGTTGGGCCGGTCGATCTGGGGCAAGGCGTGTTGGTGCTGCTCGTTGAGGAGCCCGAAGCGCGGGCGCATCTTCCCGAACCTGGCCTGCGTCCCCCACGGCAGGGTGAGCAGCGTCACGTACGCCTCCGCGAGGCCGAGGTGAACATCGCGCACACCGTCCTCGAACTCCTCCGCCGCCTCGATCCGCACCACCGCCTGCGCGTACGGATCGATCTGGCCGAACAGGCTCAGCTCGATCTCGCGCGGGAAGAAGCGGTTCTCGCGGCCCGCAAAGGTGCCCGCGTTGGCCTCGTCCACGCTGCGCTGGGTGATGTTGGCGACGAAGTCGCCCGCGATGCCCATGTCGAACAGAAGCTGGCCCGTCCCCCTGCGCTCGCTGAGGGCGAACGGCTGTCGCGGGCGCGCGAGGTCGAGCAGGGTGGGCGACGACCCGGCGGTGGGGGCCGCCACCGCGGGCGGAGCGGCGCCGGAGGCCGGGGCGGGGCCGGGCTGTGGCGGCCGCGCTTCGAGTCGCTGCAAGCGCTCCGTGAGCTGCTGCAGGTTGCGCTGATACTCCTGCTGAGCGCTTTCGAACTGCCGGCGCATCTGCTCCAGCTCCCGGCGCAGCGCTTCCGCTTCCTGGGCGGCGGCGGGAGCCGCCGCCAGCACGACCGAGACGACGACCATCGCAAGAGATGCACGCATGACGTCCTCCGTAGGTGGGAGATCGGTGCCGGCGCCGAACGCGGCGTGACGGCGAAAGACGGAGAAGCGCGGGCGGGTCTAGGCGGCGGGTGGAGCGCGAGAGTCGGCGTGCGCGCGCGCCAGCGAGGGCGGGCGGGGCACGGCGACGAACGACACGGCGGTGAGCACGGCGTCCACGAACAGCGCGGGAACCGCATCCACGAGGGCGGCCCCGCCCGTGACGACATACAGGGTGAGGTCGTGCTCCTGGTTGTAGACGCCGGAGGCGCCCGCGTGCGTGTGGGGCACGGCCGCCCCTTGCAGGATCATCGCCGCCACCGCGATGAGCAGGAGCGCTATGACGGCGGGACTCGAGGCGCGGTGCGCGCGGCGGCGGTCCATGGCGCAGGAGTATAGCACCATGTCAGGAACCGCCTTTCGGCGCGAGCGCCTCCATCTGCCCCAGCACGCGATCGAGCGCGGCGCCCCCGGGCTGGAAGTTGGGATCGAGAAAGAGCTCGGTGACGCCGGCGTCGGCGTAGCGGCGGACGTCGTCGCGAATCTCATCCGCCGAGCCCCACAGCGCGCGCCGCCCGGCCCCGAGCGGCGCCGGTGTGAGGTTGAAGGCGCCGCGGCACACGATGGGGAACGTGGCGGGATCACGGCCCGCCCGCTCCGCCGCCGCCCGCACGCGCGCGACCACCGTTGCGAGGTCCGCGAGCGGGATGTTGCCGCCCGTGTAGCCGTCGCCTACCTCCGCCGCGCGCCGAAGGACGGCGTCGTTGTACCCACCCACGAGGATGGGCGGATGGGGCCGCTGGGCAGGCTTTGGCTCCACCCGGCACGGCGGAATGCGATAGAACTCGCCCGTGAACTCCACCCGCTCCTGCGTCCACACCGTCTTCAGGCAGCGGATGAACTCGTCGGCGCGCGCGCCGCGCCGGGCGGTGGCGGCGCCCACCGCCTCGAATTCGTCCAGCGACCAGCCGATGCCGAGCCCGACGTCGAGGCGGCCGTGGCAGACGTAGTCCAGCGTGGCGAGCTGCTTGGCGAGCACGATGGGCTCGTAGAAGGGCACGATGAGCACCGAAACACCGAGCCGAATGGTGCGCGTGCACGCCGCGGCCAGCGTGAGCAGGACGATGGGATCGAGCGTGCGCTTGAAGGCCTCCGGCCACACACCTCCGGGCGCGCCGTAGTACTCGTTGCGCGGCGACAGCGCGTACAGCAGGCGCTGGAAGGTCCACAGCGACGAGTAGCCGAGCGACTCCGCCCCGCGCGCGACGGCGTCGATGGCCTCCGGGGTCGCCCATGCGCCTGCGGTTGGAAGTCCGAATCCGATCTTCATCGCCGGACGTTACTCTACAGGCATGACACGGACCGTGCCGGGGGCTCTCACCGCGCTGCTCGTCCTCACGATGGTGAGCGCCACCCCCGCGTGGGCAGGGCGGCCGCTCGACACGGAAGACACGGGCACGGTGGCGGGGGGCGGGGCCGAGGTCGAGCTCGGCGTCGATCACACGCGCGACGGCGGCGACAGCCTGTCTGCCGGGCGCGCGGTGATCGCGGTCGGGCTCGGCGGCAATCTGGAGTTGAGGCTGGAGTCGGCGCTCATCGTCGTCGACCGCGTGGAGCAACCGTCGCACGCGGGCATCGGTGATTTCGTGCTCGGCGCGAAGTATCGGCTGCGCGACGAATCGAGCGGGGCACCCGCGGTGCTCGCCGCGCTCGCGGTGCGCCTGCCCACGGGTGAGCCCGATCGCGGCCTGGGATCGCCGGGCGCCGACGTCACGATGCTGGCTGTCGTCGGCCAGAGATGGGGACCCGTCACCCTGCACGGCAACGCCGGCTACACGATCGTCACCGCCGACCGTGGCGCGGACGTGTGGCGCCTTGCGGCGTCCGCGGAGTGGGCTGCGGGCGGGGGATGGACGCTCGTGGCCGAGATCGTGAGCGACATCGGCGCCACCGCCGCGCCCACCATCGCCGTTATCCGTGCCGGCGCGCGATTCGACCTGAGCGATGTGATCACCATCGACG
>JBKKCN010000500.1:0-3986 GCA_046712525.1 Candidatus Rokuibacteriota bacterium | reverse complement strand
ACCGTCGTGTTTCCGCGCGATCCGCTCCAGACCATCATGATCTTGTGGAAGAACCGGAACCTGCGCGTGTCGCCCAAGCACGCGCGAGTGCGGGGCGACGAGAGCGCCTGGATGCTGGCTCCGGGTGTCCGTCTCGGCCTCAGCCTTCAGGAGCTGGAGGTGCTGAACGGCGGGCCCTTCACGCTGACCGGCTTCGGCGACGCCTACGAGGGCACGGTGTTGTCGTGGGATCGCGGCGCCCTCGATCGCGTCCTCGGCGCCGCGAGCCGGGTGGCCGTGCGGCTGGCGCCGTCGCCGTGGGAGCGGCCGGCGGCGGGGGCGTTCGTCGGCAATCAGCCGTTCCGCTCGCAAGCCATGCGCGACCTCAACCCGCGCGTGTACGAGATCGCCATCGACTTCGACTGAGCGGTACAATGCGTCTCGGATGACGCAGTTTCTGCCCTTCGTCCGCCGCTGGTTCGAGGAGACGTTCGCCGAAGCGACCCGCCCGCAAGCCGAGGGCTGGGAGGCCATCGCCTCCGGCCGGGACACGCTCATCGTGGCGCCCACGGGCTCCGGCAAGACGCTGGCGTCCTTCCTGTGGGCGCTCGATCACGTGCACCGCGAGGCGCTCGCGGGCCGCCTGCACGACAGGGTCTACGTCGTGTACGTCTCCCCCCTGCGCGCGCTGAACAACGACATCGAGAAGAACCTGCGCGCGCCCCTCGCCGGCATCCGCGCCGCCGCGGAGAAAGACGGCCTCACGCTGCCCGAGGTGCGCGTGGGCGTGCGCACCGGCGACACGCTGGCGGCCGCGCGGCAGGCGATGACGCGGCGGCCTCCGCACATCCTCATCACGACGCCCGAGTCGCTCTACATCCTGCTCACCTCGCGCGGCTTCCGCCCCGCCCTCGCCGGCGTGCGCTTCGTGATCGTGGACGAGCTGCACGCGATGATGGGTTCCAAGCGCGGGGCTCACCTCGCGCTGTCGCTGGAGCGGCTGCAGGCGCTGGTGCAGGAGGGCGACGCGGCCGCGCGCCCGCAGCGGATCGGGTGCTCGGCCACCATCAGCCCCATCGACGAGGCGCTCGCCTTCCTCACGGGCGCCACCGCGCGCGAGACGGTGGTGGTCGACGCCGGCTTCACGCGCGACCTCGACATCCAGGTCGTCGCCGCCGTGGATGATTTCCTCACCGCCAGCAGCGAGACGGTGTGGGAGGCGACCCTGCAGCACGTGGCGGAGCTGGTGCAGGCCCACCGCACCACGCTCGTCTTCGCGCAGAGCCGCCGCTCGGCGGAGCGTCTCGCCCGCGACCTCAACGACCGGCTGCCGGACGGGCGCGTGGCCGCTCACCACGGGTCGCTCTCCCGGCGCGCCCGCCTGGAGGCCGAGAACCGGCTGAAGGACGGCGAGCTGAAGGCGCTCGTGGCCACCTCGTCGCTCGAGCTCGGCATCGACGTGGGCGCCATCGACCTCGTGATCCAGATCCAGTCGCCGCGCAACGTCGCCGCCGCCCTGCAGCGCGTCGGTCGCGCCGGGCACCGGCTGTCCAGCGTGTCCAAAGGCCGCATCATCGTGACGAAGGGCGACGAGCTGGTGGAGGCGGCGGCGGTGGTGCGCTCCATTCGCGGGCGCCGGCTCGACCGCATCGAGTGCGTGCAGAACCCGCTCGACGTGCTCGCCCAGCAGATCATCGCCTGCGTGGCCGCCGAGTCTATCGATGCCGGCGCGCTCTTCGCGCGCCTGACGGCCGCTGCGCCCTATCGCACGCTGGCGCGCGAGACGTTCAACGAGGTGATCCGGTGCGTGGCGGAGCCGCTGCCCATGGAAGTGCGCGGGGCGGCCCCGCGCATCCTCTGGGACCGCGTGAACGACCGGCTGCACGCGCGGCGCGGCACGCGCTTTCTCGCCCTCACCTCCGGCGGCACCATTCCCGATGCCGGCCTCTTCGACGTCTTCGTGGCGGAGACGGACCTGAAAGTGGGGACGCTCGACGAGGAGTTCGTCACGGAGTCGCTACCGGGCGACGTCTTCCTGCTCGGCTCCAACGCCTGGCGCATCAGCAAGGTGCGCGCCGACCGCGTGCTCGTGGACGACGCACGCGGGATGTCGCCCACCATTCCCTTCTGGAAGGGCGAGCACCCCTCGCGCTCGTACGATCTCGGCGTGGCCGTGGGCCGCCTGCGCCGCGACGCCGCCGAGCGTCTCGACGAACCCGGCTTCGCCGCGTGGGCGGCCGACGAGTGCGGGCTCGACGCACGGGCGGCGGGCGCCATGAGCGCGTGGCTGCGCAAGGCGCGGGAGGTCCTGGGCACGCTGCCCGACGAGAGCCGGATCGTGGTGGAGTCGTTCACGGACGAGATGGGCGGCCGCCACGCCATGCTGCACTCCGTGTTCGGCATGCGCGTGAACGGCGCCTGGGGCATGGCGCTCAAGGAAAAGGTGCGCCGTGTTTTCGGCCTCATCGCGGAGGCGGCCCACGTCGACGACGGGATCTTGCTCTCCTTCGCGCCCGGGCAAGTGCCACCGGCGCCGGAGCGCCTACCGCTGTTGGTTTCATCCGAAGAGGTCGACGCGCTGCTCGGCCGCGCTCTCATCGGATCGCCCCTGTTCGGCACGCGCTTCCGCCACGCCGCCGTGCGCGCCCTCTTCGTGCCGCGCATGTACCAGGGACGCCGGACGCCCGCGTACCTGCAGCGTCTCAAGGCCGACGCGCTCATGGAAGCAGTGGGCGGCCAGGCGGAGTTCCCGGTCGTGTCCGAGACGCTGCGCGAATGCTTCGACGACGCCCTCGACGTGCGTCGCCTCAAGCGGCTGCTCGAGCGGCTGCACGACGGCGAGATGACCACGCGGCACGTCGACACGCCCCTGCCCTCCCCGCTCGCGTACCCGCTGCTCCTGGCGTGGGACTGGGCTTACCTCGACGCCGGGCACGCCGAGGAGCGGCGCAGCGACGCCGTCTCCATGCGCAAGGCGTGGACGGTGGCGCCGGGCCCGCTGTCGCCCGATATCGTGACCGCCGTGGAGTCGGAGCTGCAGAAGACGGCGCCGGAGCGGCGAGCCCGCGACGCCAACGAGCTCGCCGCCATCCTCGACGACCTCGGCGACCTCACCCGCGACGAGATCGCGGCCCGCGCTCTCGAGGACGCCGACGCGCTGCTGGCGTCGCTGGCGGCCGAGCGCCGTGTCGTCGCCGTCGAGTTCGCCGGCGGCCGCGCGGCATGGATCGCCGCCACCGATGTCGCCCACTACGGGGCTCTCGGCACGGACGCCGGCCTCGAGCGCGTGGCCCTGCGCCTGCTGCGCACCCGGGGACCCGTCCCCCCCGCGTGGCTGGCGGCACGGTATGGCGTGACGCCCGTCGACGCCACGCGTGCGCTCGACGCCCTCGCCGCGCGCGGCGTCGTCCGCCAGGGCTCATTCCTCGCGTCGGAGACGGGGCCGCAGTACGTCCACATCGCGGTGCTGGAGGCCATCCAGCGGCGGCAGCTCTACGCACGGCGGGCGCCGCGCGAGGTCGTGAGCGCCGAGCGCCTCACCGCCTACATCCTCAAGCTCCATCACCTCCATCCCGAGCACCGCCTCGTGGGCCCGCCCGGCGTGCTTGCCGCACTCGAGCTATTACAGGGCGAGGAATTCCCGGTGCGCGCGTGGGAGTCCGAGCTGCTGGCCCCACGTGTCGACGGCTACGAGCGGGAATGGCTCGACCGCCTCGGCCTCTCGGGCGAGCTCGTGTGGACGGCGGGCGGATCGCGCGGGCGAGTGGCAGTGGCCCTGCGCGAGAATCTCGGCTGGCTGCGGGAACCGCCGTCAGCGCCTGCCGACGTGGAGGCGGCGGTGAAGAACGTCCTCCTGCACCTGCAGCTTCGCGGCGCCTCGTTTGCGCAGGACCTGGCGCGGGTATCGGGCCTCGACGCCGAGCGCACCCTTGCCGCGCTGTGGGAGCTGTTCTGGGCGGGCCTCGCCACACCGGACACCTTCGGCGCCATCGTGCGCGGCGCCGCTC
>JBKKCN010000499.1:0-9699 GCA_046712525.1 Candidatus Rokuibacteriota bacterium | reverse complement strand
TACGTGCTGTCCGCGGCCGAGACCGCGGCGCTGCCGTTCTACAAGCAGGACTACGAGCTGGTGAAGAAGCTGCTGCGCGAAGGCGGCCAGCCGAACGGGTTCGAGTTCACGTTCAAGACGTCGCCGCACAGCCCGGACTACGTGCCGGCGGCCCAGGTCATCCAGCGCCAGCTCGCGAAGGCCGGCATCACGATGAAGATCGAGCAGATGGAATGGGGCGCGGTGCTCAAGAACTTCAAGGCCCAGACCGACTTCCAGGCGATCGCGTTCGCGCGCATCTGGTACCCGGACCCCGAGGGCTACGTGCTCGACACGTTGCACAGCAAGGGCGCGACGAACGCCGGCAAGTACGCGAACCCGGAAGTCGATCGGCTGCTCGACGAGCAGAGCCGGACGGCCGACATGAAGCGGCGTGTCGCCATCTGGCACGAGCTGCAGAAGCTGTGGGCGCAGGACGTGCCGATCATCTGGCCGTACGCGATGCGCACGCGCTACAACGCGTGGCGGCCCACGCTCAAGGGCTTCGAGCCGATGGCCAACGCCTCGCGCGTGTACCTGCGCCAGACGTGGCTGGAGAAGTAGGCGACCCGGTCTGAATGCAGCGTTACCTCGCCGTACGGCTGGCATCGCTGGTCCCGATCCTGTTCGGGGTCTCGATCCTGGTCTTCTCGATGCAGCACCTGGTCCCCGGGGACATCGTCGACATCGTCTCCGGGGACCAGGCCTTCGGCGACAAGAATGCCGCCGCCCGCCTGCGCGAGCAGCTGCGGCTGGATCGTCCTGTCCCCGAGCAGTACGTCCTCTGGCTCGCGGGCGCGCTGCGCGGCAACCTCGGCAGCTCCTTCGTGTCCGGCAAGCCCGTGTTCGACGAGATCCTGCGCCGCCTGCCCGTCAACCTGGAGCTGGCCGGCCTCGCCATCGGCTTCGCCCTGCTCATCGGCATCCCGGTCGGCACCGCCTCCGCCGTATGGCGCGACACCTGGACCGATGCCGGCATCCGCTTCGGCTCCGTGCTCGGCTACTCCGTGCCGAACTTCTGGGTGGCCACCCTCACCGTGCTCCTCGGCTCCCTCGTGTGGCCCGGCATGCCCATCCTCGACTACGTGCCGTTCACGCAGGATCCTCGACGCAACCTGACGCTGATGGTCATCCCGGCCTTCGTGCTGTCGCTCACCGTGTTGCCGTTGATCGTCCGGCTCACGCGCGCCTCCATGCTGGAGAACCTGCGCCTCGACTACGTGCGCACCGCCCGCTCCAAGGGGCTGCCCGAGGGGCGCGTCATCTTCCGTCACGTGCTCGCCAACTCGCTCATCGCCGTCCTCAACGTGACGGGCGTGCAGGTGGGCGTGCTCATCGGCGGCCTCGTGCTCACCGAGGAGATCTTCATCCTGCCCGGCATCGGCCGGCTGCTGCTGGAGTCCATCCAGAAGCGCGACTTTCCCGTCATCACGGGCGCCACGCTCTTCCTCGCCACCGCCTTCGTGGCCGTGAACCTCATCGTCGATCTCCTGCATGGATTCCTTGATCCCCGCATCCGCTCTCGCGGCTGATTACATGGGGGGCCTCGAAGGGCCCCCCAAGCCCCCCGACGCGGCGTCCGCGGGTGCGCCGGCACGACGGGTGTGGCGCCAGCTGTGGCGGCGCAAGACGGCGGTGTTCGGCCTGCTGCTCGCGGCCGGTGTCCTCGGCGGCGCCGCGCTGGCGCCCGTGCTGGCGCCCGCTGACCCGCTCGCCATGAGCCCGCGCCGCTTCGCGCTGCCGTCGTCGGCGGCGTGGTTCGGCACCGACCAGTTCGGCCGTGACCTCCTGAGCCGGCTGCTCTACGGCGCGCGCGTGTCGATGTTCGTGTCGTTCTCCGCGGTCGTGCTCGCCTCCGCCATCGGCGGCACGGTGGGGCTCGTTGCCGGCTTCTTCGAAGGCAAGCTGGACCTGGTGCTGATGCGCGGGGTGGACATCCTGATGGCGTTCCCCACGCTGCTGCTCGCCCTCGCGGTGGTGGCCACCTTCGGCGCCAGCCTCGGCCATCTCGTCCTCGCCATCACGCTCGCGTATATCCCGATCTTCTCGCGCATCGTGCGGGGCAGCGTGCTGTCCGTGAAGCAGAACGACTTCATCGCCGCCTCGCGCGCGCTGGGGGCGGGTGACGGGCGGCTGATGCTGCGCGAGATCCTGCCCAACGTGCTGGCGCCCGTGATCGTGCAGGCGACCTTCAACCTGTCCACCGCCATCATGATCGAGGCAGCACTGAGCTTTCTCGGCCTCGGCGTGCAGCCGCCCGCGGCCTCCTGGGGGTCGATGCTGAGCGAAGCGCGCGGGTTCATGGAGCTCGATCCGTGGCTGGCCATCGCGCCCGGCATCGCCATTACCACCGCCGTCCTCGGCTTCAATCTTTTCGGCGACGGGCTGCGTGACATCCTCGATCCGCGCCTGTCGGGAGAGCGCTGAGCGATGGCAGAGCTGAAGGCGGAGCTGCTCATCACGGGCGGACGCGTCATCACCGTCAACGCGCGCGACGAGGTGGCGGAAGCGGTGGCCGTGCATGGGGGCCGCATCGTCGCGGTGGGACGCGCGGCGGACATGGATCCTCTCGTCGGTCCGCACACGGAGGTCATCCGCCTGCGCGGGCAGACCGTGGTGCCGGGCTTCATCGATCCGCACAATCACTTCATGCTCTACGGCCAGTGGCTGAAGGGTGTGGACGCCAAGTGGCCCGCGAACAAACGGGTCGACGATATCCTGACACGTGTGCGGGCGAAGGCGGCGGCGCTGCCCGCCGGGCAGTGGGTGGTGGGCTTCGGGGTGGAGGACAGCGCGCTCGAGGAGCGGCGCTTTCCCACGCGCGAGGAGCTGGATGCGGCGGCGCCCGCGCATCCCGTCTTTCTCAAGCACCGCTCCGGCCACGCCGCCGTCGCCAATAGCCTGGCCCTGGCGGCGGCGCGCATCGACGAGGCGTCGCCCCCGCCCGCCGGCGGCCACATGGACCGCGATCCCGCGACCGGGCGTCTCAACGGCGTCCTGCGCGAGAAGTCCGCCACCGTCCTCATCGAGGCGCTGCTGCCGAAGCCGACGAAGGACGAGATGAAGGAAGGCGTGATCGCCGCCGGCAAGCTGTACGCCTCGGCGGGAATCACCTCCGTGCACGACGCGGGCGCGGACGCGCGGCCGGACACGTATCGCGCCTATCAGGAGGCGGTGCAGGAGGGCCGGCTCAAGCAGCGCGTGTACGCGATGATCTGGGGCCGGCCGGGTGATCACATGTACCTCGACCGCGACCTCGGCCTGCGCACCGGCTTCGGCGACGAGCGGCTGCGCCTGGGGCCCGTGAAGCTCTTCTGCGACGGCTCCATCCAGGTCTTCACGTGCGCCTTCTACGAGCCGTACATCACGCTCGACACCGACAGCACGCGCGCGCACCCGCGCGGCGTGCTGCAGATGACGCCCAACGAGCTGAACACGATGGTGGTGGACGCGCACGAGCGCGGTTTTCAGGTGGCCATCCACGCGCAGGGCGACTACGGCATCGACGTGGCGCTCGACGCCATCGAGTACGCGATGTGGAAGTCGCCGCGGCCCGATCCCCGCCACCGCATCGAGCACTGCCAGTGCGTGACGGACGCTGGTCTCGCGCGCATGAAGCGGCTCGGCGTCGTCGGCTCCTTCTACCCGCACCACTCCTGGTACTGGGCCGACCGCCACATCTCCACCTTCATCGGTGAGGAGCGGGCGCGCCGCATGAACCCGATGAAATCGGCGATGCGCGCCGGTGTCGTGACCGTGGGCCACTCGGATGCGCCCATCGCCGCCATCGGCGACCCCATGTTCGGCGCCGAGCCGCTCTTCGGCATATGGTGCGCGGTGAATCGCACCACGCGCGCGGGCAAGGTCATCGGGCCCGAGGAGCGGCTGACGCCGCTGGAGGGCATCCGCGCCTTCACCATCAACGCGGCCTACGCGTCGTTCGAAGAGTCGATCAAGGGCTCCATCGAGCCCGGCAAGCTCGCCGACTTCGCCATTCTGGACAAGGATCCGTCCGCGGTGGAGCCGTGGGCGATCCGCGACATCAAGGTCGAGCGCACCATCATCGGCGGCGAGACTGTTTTTGATGGGGGGGCCTAGAACGGGCCCCCCCAAGCCCCCCGCACGCTCGGCAGCGGGCCGGCTTTGCCGGCCCGCTCCTCGATCATTCGCAGTTCTCGTTCATCCGTGAAATAAATAGGAGAACGTCATGGCAGAGCGCGAATGGATCCTGCTGAACCCGGGGCCGGCGAACACGAGCCGGCGCGTGAAAGAGGCGCTCGTCACGCCCGATCTGTGTCACCGGGAGCCGGAGTTCTTCGAGGTCATGCGCGAGTGCCGCACGCGGCTCGTGAGCGTGCTGGGAGCGGGGCCGGGGACCACGGCCATCGTCTTCACGGGATCGGGAACGGCGGCGGTGGAGGCCACCGTGTGCTCGGCGGTACCGCGCGACGGGCGCGTGCTCATCGTGAACAACGGAGTGTATGGCGACCGGCTCGCGCGCATCGCGGCCGCCCACGGCATCGGCGCCGAGGTGCTGACGTACGACGTGGTCACGCCGGTGCCGCCCGCGGACGTGGAGGCGGCGCTGCGCGCCCAGCCGGATATTACTCACGTGGCGCTCATCCATCACGAGACGACCACGGGCCTGCTCAACCCGGTGGCGGAAGTGGCGCGGGTGGCGGCGCGGGCGGGGCGTCGCGTGATCGTGGACGCCATGTCCTCGCTCTTCGGCGAGCCGCTCGACGTCACCGCGGACGGGATCGATTTCGTGATGGCGAGCGCGAACAAGTGCTTGCAGGGCATTCCCGGCGTGTCCTTCGTGCTCGCGCGGCGGACGGCGGTGGAGGCGCTGAAGGGACGGGCGCCGCGCAGTGTCTATCTCGATCTGTACAACCACTACGCGACCCAGGAGCAGGACAACACGCCCTTCACGCCCGCCGTGCAGGTGCTGCACGCCATGCGCGAGGCGCTCGTCGAGCTGGAAGAGGAGGGCGTCAAGGCGCGTATCGAGCGCTACGCCGAGAACGCCGCCGTCCTGCGCGCGGGGATGGCGCGCCTGGGCTTCTCCATCCTGGTGCCGGAGGGCGCGCGCTCGAGCATCCTCACCACGTTTCGCCTGCTGCCCGGGCTCACCTACGACCCGCTGCACGACGCCATGAAGCGGCGCGGCTACATCATCTATGCCGGGCAGGGCGCGATCCGCACGTATGCCTTCCGCGTGTCGAACATGGGCACGCTCACTCCGCGCGACATGCAGTCGGTCGTCTCCGCCTTCGGCGACGTCCTCGCCGAGTTGGGCGTCTCCGCATGAGCGAACGCCAGGCGCTCGACGTCATGGCGATCTTCATGGCTCACGGCCGGCGGCGGTACGGTGAGGGCGTGACCGACCTGCACCACGCGCTGCAATGCGCGGCGCTCGCCCGGCGGGAGGGCGCGGACGACGACCTCGTGCTCGCCGCGCTCGTGCACGACATTGGCCGGCTGCTGGCGGTGGCCGCCGCCGCCGACGGCCGGCCGCGCCGCGAAAGCCCGGACGATCATCACGGCGTGTGGGGAGGGGCAGCGCTGCGGCCGTTCGTGCCGGCCCGCGTGCTGGCGGCCGTCGAGCGTCACGTGGAGGCCAAGCGCTATCTCTGCGTCGTCGATCGCGCGTACGCGGCGGCGCTGTCGCCGGCGTCGGTGCGCTCGCTCGCCGTGCAGGGGGGGCCGCTCTCCGCCGGAGAGCGGGCCCTTTTCGAAGGGGAGCCGTGGGCGGAGGAGGCCGTGCGGCTGCGGCGCTGGGACGACGGCGCCAAGGATGCGGCCGCCGCGTGCGCGCCCTTCGAGGAGTACCGCGCGCTGCTCGTGCGCCACCTGGGTCCGCAGAGTGAGGGCAGCACGCCCGCTCGATGACGTCCGAGGCGCTCGCGCTCGTCCTCGGCGCGGCGCTCCTGCACGCGGGATGGAACGCGCTCGCCAAGCGCGCGCGTGATCCCCAGGCCTTTCTCTGGTGGGCCACCTGCGTGGGCGCCGTCGCGCTGCTGCCCTTCGGCATCGTGCAGGTGGCCGCGAGCGGCATCGCCCGCGCCGCGGCGCCGTTCATGGTTGCCACCATCCTGCTGCACGGCTTCTACTTCTATGCGCTCGGCCGCGCCTACCGCACGGGCGCCTTCTCGCTCGTCTATCCGGTGGCGCGCGGTCTCGGCGTGGCCGTCGTGCCCGGCGTGGCCCTCGTTGTGTTCGACGAACGGCTGTCGCCGGTGGGCGTGCTCGGCATCGGCCTCGTCGTCGCCGGCGTGGTGGCCCTGCACTTTGCGCCGGGAGGGACGCCGGTGGCGGGCGTGCCCGCCGCGCGCTTCGGCGGCGCCAGCGTGTGGGCGGTGATCACCGGCCTCACCATCGCCACCTATTCGCTCGTCGACAAGGCCGGCGTCGCGCACGTGCACCCGGTCGTCTACATGACGGTGATCGGGATCGGATGTGCCGTGGTCCTGTTGCCGGCGCTGGCCGGCCGCCGCGACGCCGTACGCCGCGAGTGGGCCGAGAACTGGCGCACCATTCTGGCAGCGGGGGTGATGACGGGCGTGGGCTACATGCTGGTACTGTTCGCCTTCCGCCTTTCCAAGACCGGATACGTGGTGGCGGCGCGCGAGCTGTCCATCGTGTTCTCGGCCGTGATCGGCAGTGTGTGGCTACACGAGGGACGGCTCGGCCCGCGCCTCCTCGGCGCTGCGGTCATTCTCCTCGGCGTGGTGTGCGTGGCGGCCGGCCGCTGATCCTGCTCCTTCGGCGTCGAGCGGGGGGCCGCGCCGCCCGGCTGTTCTACAGCGGTTGCGCGACCGGACGGCCCGGTCGCCGCAGCAGGCCTACCGCAATGGCGAGGTTCAGCAGGTTCCACAGGATGCCGTTGAGGAACGCGGCCTGGTAGGAGCCGGTGAGGTCGAAGATCACGCCGGACATCCAGCCGCCGAGCGCCATGCCGAACACGGTGGCCATCAGCACGGTGCTGACGCGTACCCCGGCTTGCTCCGGAGGATAGAACTCGCGGACGATGACGGCGTAGGCGGGCACGATTCCGCCCTGGAACAGACCGAACAGCGCGGACACGACGTAGAGCGCGGTGAGTCCGTCGAAGGGCAGGAAGAGGACGAGGGCCAGGGCCTGCAGGCCCGAGCCCAGCAGCAGCGTGAGCCGCCCGCCGATGCGATCGCAGATCCAGCCCCACGCCACCCGGCTCACGATGCCGACGCCCAGCATCAGCGACAGCATCTGCGCGCCGTGCGCCGTGCCGTGGCCCATATCGCCGGCGTACGCGACGATGTGGACCTGCGGCATCGACATCGCGACGCAGCAGCTGAGGCCGGCGACGACGAGCACGATCTGCAGCGCGTTCGGCGACATCCCCAGCGGGCGCGGCGACCGCGACGCGACACCGAGCGTCGTCAACGTGGTCCCGATCAGCGGCGGTCGCCGCCGGAGAGCCAGCACGAGCGGCAACATCGTCACCACGCAGAAGACGGCGATGCCGAGGTACGTCCGGCGCCACCCCACGCTCTGGATGAAGTGCTGCACGACCGGAGGCCAGACCGTGCCGGCCAGATAGCTGCCGCTCGCGATGATCGCCACCGCCATGCCGCGATGCCGGGTGAACCACAGCGAGGTGTCGGCCACCAGCGGCCCGAACGTCGCCGAGCTCGCGACGCCCACCAGCAGGCCCTGGGCCAGGATGAACTGCCAGAGGCTCGTCGCCTGGCTGGCGACGGCGTAGCCGATTCCCAGCGTGACCGCCCCCCCGGCGACGGGGACGATGATGCCGAAGCGATCGGAGAGACGCCCCATGAGGATGCCCCCGATGCCGAAGCAGATCATCGTCATGGTGTAGGGCAGCGAGGCGGCCGAGCGCGCGACGCCGAACTCCGCCTGGACCGCGGGCAGCGCCACGATCACGGACCACATGCCGACGCCGCCGATGCCGGACAGCACCAGCGCCGTGAAGAGCCGAGTCCAGGCGTAGGCGGACTCCGGCGCGTACTTCGCCGCGCTCCCGACCTCCGCGCGCGGTCTCACTGCCGCTCTCACCTCTGCTCGAACAGCGAGAGATCGATCGCGTCGCCCATCGTACGGTAGCCCAGGTCGCTCGGGTGCAGGTGATCACCGCAATCGTAGATCGGCAGCATCCGGGTGGGATGGTCGGGATCGCCCAACGCCCGGTCGAAGTCGACAATGGCGTCGAAGGCGTCGGTCTCGCGCAGCCAGGCGTTGACCGTCTGGCGCACCGCCTCGCGCTTCGGATTCCAGGCGCCGACCAGAAAGGTCTCGTTCTCGAACGGGGTCAGGGTGGCGGCGATGACCCTGATCCCGCGCGCGTGGCCGCGCACGGCGAATTGCTTCAGCCCGGCGATCATCTGTGGAGCGGTCACTTCTTCTTCGCGCTTGCCGGGACGGTTCCGCAGATCGTTGGTGCCCAGCATGATGACGGTATGCGTGACCCCGGGCTGCGCCAGCACGTCGCGGTCGAAGCGGCGCAGGCCGCTATCGCCACGGATGTCGTGCAGGATGCGATTTCCTCCGAGCCCCTGGTTCATCACCGCCATCGCCCGCCCGCTTTGCCGCGCCACGAGCCGGCGCGCGAGCTGCGAGGGCCAGCTGTGATGGCCGTCGTGGGTCGAGATGTTGGCGTCGGTCAACGAGTCGCCGACGGCGACGATGGCGCCCGTCTCCCGTGGCGCGACGACGTCGATGCCGCAGACGAAGTACCAGTCGTCGGTCAGGCGGCCGACCGGCATGACCTCTTCGGCGGCGAAATCTCCCGGTGGCGATAGGTAGTTGGTCTGCCGCGCATAGCGCCCGGTGATCCCAGAGGTCGCCGGCAGATCCTCGGGCAGGTGCACGCTGACGGCAAGGTCCGACAACGGCGCGAACGGGAGCTCGACCGGATCGCTGACGACAAGCGCGCCCACCGCGATCGTGGCGCCGGCTTCGCCGCCGAAGGTCAGCCGTCGGTTGGAGCTCGGCACGAGCGCGGGCCCGGTGCGGCGCAGGCCGACGCACGCCGCGCCGATCGCCAACGGGCGCGTGCCATAGGCATTCGAGATACGCACGCGCAGCCTGCTGCCGCCGATGCTGACCCGCGGGATCATCCGCAGCGTGTGGTTATTGAAGGCGGCGCCTTCGGCGGGCGCAGGCGCCGCCGTCCAGGTGCCGACCCAGGACGTGTTCAAATCGTTAGGGCCTTTTCCGTCGGGTGGGTCGGGGCTTCCAGCTCGTAGGTGTTCATGTTGTACGCCAGCGCCGCATAGCAGGCGATCAGATTCGTGAGGGTCATGGTCCCCCGCTGCCCGAGCCGGGCCGTGGCAGCGTCGAACGTACGCCGGCTCACCTTGCGGTTCTGGAGAAGCTCGCGCGTGAAGTCCACCACCGTTTGCTCCTCGGGATCGAGGTTGGTGAGCGTGCCCTTCTCGCGGATATTGTCCACGATGTCGCCTCGTACCCCGGCCTGCCGGGCTGCCGCGGCGTGCGCGTACCAGATGAAGGCACAGCCCATCTCCCTGGCCACGGAAATCATGACCAGTTCCTGCAGCCTCTGCGACAGGCTGCTCTCCTCGCGGAGGCAGGTGCGCAGGGCTTCCAGTCGTTGCGCCATCTCGGGCATATGCAGGAGGAGGGAGTACGGGCCGATGTTGGGCCGGTTCGCTCGGCTCA
>JBKKCN010000498.1:0-13352 GCA_046712525.1 Candidatus Rokuibacteriota bacterium | reverse complement strand
GTCTTGTCCTCGTTGCCGGCGCAGAACACGCAGTTCGGCGTGCGCGGCTTCACGGGCTCGGGCGTGAAGTCCGACGGCCGCCGCGCGCGCTCGGTGGAGATGATGACCCAGCGGCCCGCCACGGGATCCTTGCGCAGCTCAGGCACGCAGCCCTCCCACCGGCGCGTCTTCGCGCGTGGCCGCGCGTCCCAGCAGCGCGCGCAGCGCCTCCGCCGGCGCCTTGCCCTCGAACAGCACGGCGCCCACCTCGGCGCAGATGGGCAGGCTCACGGAGTAGCGGCGCGCGAGCGCGAGGGCCGAGCGCACCGTGGGCACACCTTCCGCGACCATCCGGGTCGACGCGGCCACGGAGAGCGCCGTCTCCCCGCGCGCAAGCGCGACACCGAGGGCGCGATTGCGAGAGAGCGTGCCCGTGGCAGTCAGCACCAGATCGCCGAGGCCGGCCAGTCCCGCCAGGGTGGCGGGATCACCGCCGAGCGCCGTCGCCAGCCGGGTCATCTCGGCGAGACCGCGCGTGACGAGGGCCGCGCGCGCGTTCTCACCGAGTCCAAGGCCGTCGGCGATCCCCGTCGCGATGGCGATCACGTTCTTGACCGCTCCCCCCACCTCGACGCCGACGATGTCCCGGTTGGTGTAGAGGCGAAACTCACGGGCCCCGATGCGCGACTGCAGATCGCGCGCGAGGTCGTCGTCGGCGCTTGCCACCACCGCCGCCGTGGGGCGGCCCAGCGCCACCTCGCGCGCGAAGGTGGGGCCGGACAGGGCCGCCACGCGCGCGCCGGGCAGACGCTCGGCGATGATCTCGCTCATGCGGAGGTGCCGCGTGGGATCGAACCCTTTGGTCGCGGACACCACGGGCACGCGGACGGGGCCGACGCCGGTGAGCGCCGCCGCCAGGAACTCCGACGGCACCGCCACGATGAGGAGACCGCAGGCGGCGACGGCGCCGCGCGCGTCCGTCGTCGGCACCACGCCGGCGGGCAGCTCGATGTCGGCGAGATAGGTGGGATGGCGACGATCGCGCTCGATCGCATGCACGACGGCGGCGGCGCGGGCACACAGCGCGACGCGGGCTCCCGCCCGGGCGAGATGGATCGCGAGCGCGGTGCCCCAGCTTCCGGCTCCCAGCACCGCCACATCCGACGTGCTCAGGCCGCACCCCGCCCGCGGCCCAGGCGTCGCTCGCTGCCCGACGCCAGGCGCGCGATGTTGTCACGGTGCCGCACCACCACGATGGCGGCGACGGCGACGCACGCGAGGACGGAGACCGTCGGATAACCGAGCGCGAGCGCGCCCACGGGAACGAGGCACGCCGCCAGCAACGAGGCCAGCGACACGAAGCGCGCGGTGGCCGCGACCACGAGGAACACCGGGATGGCCGCCACCGCTGCCCACGGCACGAGGCGCAGGAAGGCCCCGAGGCCCGTGGCCACCCCCTTGCCGCCGCGGAAGCCCAGGAAGACGGACCAGCAGTTGCCCACGACCGCCGCCACCGCGCACGCCGCGGTGACGCCGGGCCGTCCGTCCACGATGGCGGCACCGGCGGCCACCGCGCCGTAGCCCTTGGCGATGTCACCGAGCAAGGTGATGATGCCGGGCACGCGACCCAGCGTGCGCATCACGTTGGTGGCTCCGATATTGCCGCTGCCCTGGCTCCGGATGTCCCCCACTCCGAAGGCCTTCGCCACCAGATACCCGATCGGCACTGCACCCACCAGGTAGGCGGCAATCACCGCGAGGGCGGTCACGACCACCGTTCTTCGTCGGGGACGATGGCGCGGTAGTCGGCCTTGCGGAAGAACCGGTAGAAGTAGTCGACGGCGGAGACGATGGTGAGCGCGAGCGCGACCCAGAGGACGGCGGTGGCGGCGAGGTGCAGCGGCGGTGAGTCGAAGCCTTTCTCCAGAATCAGCATCGTGACCGCGATGTACTGGCTCACCGTCTTCCACTTCGCGAGGCGGGAGGCGGGCACGATCACGCCCACACCCGCCGCCACCGCGCGCAGGCCCGTCACCGCCAGCTCACGCCCGATGATGATGACGACGATCCACCCCTCCACCCGGTCGATGGTGAGGAGCGACACGAGGGCGGCGGTGACGAGGAGCTTGTCGGCGATGGGATCGAGGAGGGTGCCCAGGGTGGTGACCTGGTTGCGGCGCCGCGCGATGAGGCCGTCGAGCCAGTCCGTGAGGGAGGCGAGCGAGAAGATGGCCGCCGCGATGAGCGCGTGCACCCGCGAGGAGGAGATGAGGAACAGGATCAGCAACGGCACCGCGATGATCCGCGTGAGGGTGAGGCCGATCGGTAGATTCACGCCGTGCCCATTATTCCCGCGCCCAAATGACCTTGTCAACGTCAGACCGGTAGACGGGCACGAGCGTGCTGGTGTCGAGGGCCAGGCACGCGGTGACGTCGGCGCGCCGCCCGGAGGCCGCCAGATGGCGCGCCCAGCCGGAGTCCGTCGCCAGGCGCGAGACGTCCTTGCCATAGCGTCGTGCGAGCGCGAGCGCCCCGACGGCGGCGGGCGTGGTGGAGGCGGCGGGCTCGCCGGCGAGGGCGCGCTCGACGAGCAGCCCCGCGCACACGTGGTCCTCGAGGGAGACGGCGCCGCGCTCCCCCGCACACGCCACCACCACGTCGCGGCCCTGCGCCACCGCCCATGCGGCCGCCGCGCTGGCGTTCACGAAGGCGGCCACGCCCACCGCCGCCGCCGCGCGCACCGCCACCAGCGCGCGAGTGCCGTTGCTGGTGGTGAAGACGACCGTCCGCCCGCCCACGCGAGCGGGCGAGAACTCCAGCGGCGAGTTGCCGAGGTCGAAGCCCTGCAGCGGCTCACCCCTGCGCTCGCCCGCGATGAGCGCGCCCGGCGTCGCCGCGGCGCGCCGGCGCGCCTCCTCGGCATCGCTGACCGGCACCACCGCCACGCACCCGTTGGCGAGCGCGGTGATGATGGTGGTGGAGGCGCGCAGGACGTCGACGACGAGCACGGTGGAGGCGGGCAGGTCTCCAGGGTTCAGAGCCTCCGGCGTGACGGCGACGTCGAGCCGCACGTCAGCTCCGGCGGTCGCGCAGGGAGCGGATCTTCAGGCGCAGCGCGTTGAGGTTGATGAACCCCTCGGCGTCGCGCTGGCGATAGACGGTGTCGGCCTCGAAGGTGGCGAAGTCGGTGCGGTAGAGCGAGCGCGGCGAGCGGCGGCCGGCCACGGTGACGTTGCCCTTGTAGAGCTTGAGGCGCACCGTACCGCTCACGTCGCGCTGGCACTCGTCCATGAAGGTCTGCAGCGCCTGCCGCTCGGGCGAGAACCAGAAGCCGTAGTAGATCATCTCCGCGTAGCGCGGCACCAGCGAGTCGCGCAGATGCAGCACCTCGCGGTCGAGGGTGAGCGATTCGAGTGCCCGCCGTGCCACCGTGAGGATGGTCCCGCCCGGTGTCTCGTACACGCCGCGTGACTTCATGCCCACGAAGCGGTTCTCGACGAGGTCCACGCGGCCGATGCCGTGCTCGCCGCCCACGCGGTTGAGGCGCGTGAGAAGCGGCACGGGCGCGATGTGGTCCCCATCGACGGCAACGGGATTCCCCGCCTCGAAGTCGATCTCGACGTACACGGGGATGTCCGGCGCCGACTCCGGCGATTGCGTGAGCAGGAACATCTTGTCGGGCGGCTCCGCCCACGGGTCCTCGAGGATGCCGCCCTCGTAGGAGATGTGGAAGAGGTTGCGATCGGTGGAGTAGGGCCGCTCCGCGGTGACGGGCACCGGGATGTCGTGGCGACGCGCGAAGTCCATGAGGGCGGTGCGGGAGTTGAGATCCCACTCGCGCCAGGGCGCGATCACCTTGAGCTGCGGCGCGAGGGCGGCGTAGGTGAGCTCGAAGCGCACCTGGTCGTTGCCCTTGCCGGTGGCGCCGTGCGACACGGCATCGGCGTGCTCCTCGAGGGCCACCTGCACCTGCGCCTGCGCGATGAGCGGGCGCGCGATGGAGGTCCCGAGCAGGTAGCTGCCCTCGTAGACGGCGGCCGCGCGCAGCATGGGAAAGATGAAGTCCGCCACGAAGGTCTCGCGCAGGTCCACGATGTGCACCGAGGTGGCGCCGGTCTTGAGCGCCTTGTCGCGCACCGGCAGCAGCTCTTCGCCCTGGCCGAGGTCGGCGCAGAAGGCCACCACCTCGCACCGGTACTCCTCGATGAGCCAGCGCAGGATCACGGACGTGTCGAGGCCTCCCGAATACGCAAGCACGACTTTCTTTACAGTCGGCTTCACGTCACGCATCGCCGAGCGAGCCTCCGAGCAGGTCCAGGATGACGGCCTTCTGAGCGTGCAGGCGGTTCTCGGCCTGGTCGAGGACGACCGACTGCGGACTGTCCACCACGCTGTCGGTGATCTCCTCGCCCCGGTGCGCGGGCAGGCAATGCATCACGAGCGCGGACGGCTTCGCGAAGCCGAGCACGGTGTCGTTGATCTGGTACCGGCTGAACGCCTCCAGCCGCTTCTCGCGCTCCGCCTCCTGCCCCATGCTCGTCCACACGTCGGTGTAGAGGACGTCGGCGCCGGTGGCGGCCGCGCGCGCGTCCTCCGTGATCTCCACCCGGCCCCCCAGCTTGCGCACGGTGGCCTGCACGGAGGCGGCCGGCTCGTAGCCGGGCGGGCACGCCACCACCACGGCGGCGCCGAGGAGGGCGCCCACGATCATGATGGAGTGGCACACGTTGTTGCCGTCGCCGATCCACGCCAGGCGCATACGGGAGAAGTCCACCCCGCGCTCCCACAGCGTGAAGTAATCGGCGAGCGCCTGGCAGGGATGATCGAGATCGGAGAGCGCGTTCACGACGGGAATCGTCGCGTGCTCGGCCATCGCCGCCACGCTCGCGTGCGAGTACACGCGGGCCACGATGCCGTCCACCCAGCGCGAGAGGTTGCGCGCGACGTCCGGCACCGACTCGCGGGTACCGAGGCCGATCTCCGTGCCGGAGAGGTAGACGGCGCGCCCCCCGAGCTGCAGGACGCCCACCTCGAAGGTGACGCGCGTGCGCAGCGACGGCTTCTCGAAGATGAGCGCCAGCGAGCGTCCCGCCAGCGGTGTGTCGCGGCGACCGGCCTTCCAGCGCTGCTTGAGCTCGGCGGCGAGCGCGAAGAGGTGCAGGACGTGCTCGCGCGTGAGGTCGCCCGAATAGACCAGGTGCCTCACGCCGGCTTTCCGCGCAGAACCCCTTCGATGATCTCCAGCGCCCGCACGCAGTCCCGCGACTCCACGATGAGGGCCGGGACCAGGCGCAGCACCTTGTCCCCGGCGGTGAGCGCCAGAAGCCCGGCCTCGCGGCACGCGTCTACCACGGGCCCCGCGGGCACGGAGAGCTCGATGCCGATGAGCAGGCCGCGGCCGCGCACGGCGCTGATGACGGGCAGCTTCTTCTGCATGGCCCGCAGACCATCCATGAGCTCCCGGCCTCGCTGCGCAGCGCGCTCCGGGATCTTGTCGCCGAGAATGGTCATGAGCGTGGCCAGCGCCACCGACGTCACGAAGGGCGTGCCGCCGAAGGTGGAGCCGTGCGTGCCGCTGGTGAGCACGCTCGCCACCTCCTCGCGGCAGAGCATGGCGCCGATGGGCACGCCGTTGGCGAGCGCCTTGGCGAGGGTCATGATGTCGGGCTCCACGCCCGCGTGCTCGTACCCCCACAGGCGGCCCGTGCGCCCCACGCCCGTCTGGATCTCGTCGAGGATCAGCAGCGCCCCCGACTCGTCGCACAGCTTGCGCAGCCCCGGCAGATAGTCGTCGTCGGGCACGTTGACGCCGCCTTCGCCCTGGATCGGCTCCACGAGGATGGCGGCGGTGCGGCTGTCGAGAGCGCGCTCCATCGCGCGCAGGTCGTTGTACGGCACGTGCTTGAAGCCCGGCATGAGGGGCTCGAAGCCGTGCTGGTACTTCTCCTGGCCCGTGGCGGTGACCGTGGCCAGTGTGCGGCCGTGGAAGGAGTTGCGGGTGGAGATGACCTCGTAGCGATCGGACGCGCCCCGCTCCTTGCCGTACTTGCGCGCCAGCTTCAGCGCGGCTTCGTTGGCCTCCGCACCGGAGTTACAGAAGAAGACGCGGTCGGCGAAGGAGTTCTCCACCAGCAGCTTGGCGAGGTGGATCTGGGGTGCGGCGTGGAAGATGTTCGACACGTGCAGCAGCGTGGCCGCCGCCTCGCGGATCGCCCCCGTGACCACGGGATGGCAGTGCCCGAGCGAGGTCACGGCGATGCCCGCCGTGAAGTCGAGGTACTCACGCCCTTCCGAGTCCCACACGCGCACACCCTCGCCGCGCACGAGCAGGATGGGGGTTCGCCCGTAGTTGGGCGTGTGGTACTTCGCCGACCATTCCAGCAGCGTCTTCGTGTCCGGGGCGGATGTCATAAGACAATCTCCGTGCCGATACCTTCCCGCGTGAACAGCTCGAGGAGGATCGCGTGCGGGACGCGACCATCGATGATGTGCGCCTTCGCGGTGCCGCCCTCCAGGGCGCGCAGCGACGACTCCACCTTGGGGAGCATGCCGCCGTCGATGACACCATCCTGCATCAGCCGCTCCGCGTCCTTGCGATAGAGCGTGCTCACGAGGCGGCCGTCGACGCCCTTGATACCCTGCACGTCGGTGAGGTGGATGAGCTTCTCGGCACCCACTGCCGCCGCCACCTCGCCCGCCACGAGATCGGCGTTGATGTTGTATGTCTCCCCCGCGGCGCCGATCCCCACGGGCGCGATGACGGGAATATACCCGTTCTCGTCGAGGAGACGGATGGGCGCGGCGTTGACGCCGGTCACCTCGCCCACGAGGCCGATGTCGACGGACTCCCCATCCGGCGTGCGGTGCAGGCGGCGGCGGGCCGTGAGCAGATTCGCGTCCTTGCCCGACAGCCCGATGGCCTTGCCGCCGTGCAGGTTGATGAGGCCGACGATCTCCTTGTTGATCTTGCCCACCAGGACCATCTCGACGATCTCCACCGTCTCCTGGTCGGTGACGCGCATGCCACCCACGAAGCGCGGCTCCTTGCCCAGCCGCTTCATGAGGGCGCCGATCTGCGGGCCCCCGCCGTGCACGATGACGGGATTGATGCCGACCAGCTTGAGCAGAATGACGTCGAGCGCGAAGGGCTCCTTGAGGTCGGCCTGGTCCATGGCGGCGCCGCCATACTTGATGATGACGGTCTTACCCCGGAACTCCCGGATGTACGGGAGCGCCTCCATGAGGATCTCGACCCGGCGCACGTCGGGCGGGGAGGTCACAGGATGTACCGCGAGAGATCCTGGTCCCGCATGATGTCGTGCAGGCGTAGCCGGACGTATTCGGCGTCGATCGTCAGCTCCTTGCCCGGCTGGTCCGGGGCCTCGAACGAGATCTCCTCCAGCAGCTTCTCCATGATCGTGTACAGGCGGCGGGCGCCGATGTTCTCGGTGCTCGCGTTCACCCGCATCGCGATGTCCGCGATGGCCTCCACCGCCTCCGGCAGGAAGGTCAGCCCGACCTTCTCCGTCTTCAGCAGCTCGATGTACTGGCGTATCAACGCATTCTGAGGTTCGGTCAGAATGCGGACGAAATCCTCGCGCGTCAAGGGCTCCAGCTCCACCCGGATGGGGAACCGGCCCTGCAGCTCCGGGATGAGATCCGACGGTTTGGCGATGTGAAAGGCCCCGGCGGCGATGAAGAGGACGTGGTCCGTGCGGACGACGCCGTACTTGGTCGTCACCGAGGAGCCTTCCACGATGGGGAGCAGGTCCCGCTGCACCCCCTCGCGGGACACGTCGGGGCCGTGGCCACCCTCGCGGCCGGCCACCTTGTCCAGCTCGTCGAGGAACACGATGCCCGAGTTCTCGACGCGCCGCACCGCCTGCGTCACCACCTCATCCATGTCGACGAGCTTCTGCGCCTCCTCCTGCGCCAGGAGCCGCCGCGCTTCCGCCACCGGCACGCGCCTGCGCTTCGTGCGCTGCGGCATCATGTTGGACAGCATGTCCTTCAGATGGATGCCCATCTCCTCCATCCCCTGGCCGGAGAAGACCTCCATCATGGGCATCGTCGTCTGCTGCTGCGTCTCGATCTCGATCAGGCGCTCGTCGAGCCGGCCTGCCCGCAGCTGCGCGCGTAGCTTCTCGAGGGTGGCCTCGCGGGAGGCATCGGGGCCGACCTGCTCGAGCGTCCCGCTCGAGTACGGCTCGGTGGAACGCCGCGGGAGCAGCAGGTCGAGGAGGCGGTCTTCCGCGAGGCGCTCCGCCTTCTCCTGCACCTGCGCCATCCGCTCCGCCTTCACCATGTTGACGCCAAGCTCCATGAGGTCGCGGATCATCGACTCCACATCGCGGCCCACGTAGCCGACCTCCGTGTACTTCGAGGCCTCCACCTTGATGAAGGGCGCCTGCGCCAGGCGCGCCAGCCGCCGCGCGACTTCCGTCTTTCCCACGCCCGTGGGCCCGATCATGATGATGTTCTTCGGCGCCACCTCGTCGCGCAGCTCGGCGGGCAGATTCTGCCGCCGCCAGCGATTGCGCAGCGCCACCGCCACCGCGCGCTTGGCCTTGTGCTGACCGACGATGTAGCGGTCCAGCTCCGCCACGATCTGCGCCGGCGTGAGCTCAGTCACAGGACTTCCACCGAGATGTGGTCGTTGGTGTAGATGCAGATGGAGGCCGCCACGTGCATGGCCTCCGTGACGATCCCCTTCGCGTCGAGGTCGGCGTGCAGAACGAGAGCGCGCGCGGCGGCGAGGGCGAAGGGGCCGCCGGAGCCGATGCCGATGAGGCCGTCGTCGGGCTCGATCACGTCGCCGGTGCCGGAGATGATGAACGAGCTGTCACGGTCCGCTACCGCGAGCAACGCCTCCAGGCGCCGCAGCACGCGATCGCTCCGCCAGTCCTTGGCCAGCTCCACCGCCGCCCGCGACAGCTGCCCGCGATGCTCCTCCAGCTTCGCCTCGAAGCGGGCGAAGAGGGTGAAGGCATCGGCGGCGGCGCCCGCGAAGCCGGCCACCACGCGGTCGTGGTGCAGCTTGCGCACCTTGCGCGCCCCCGCCTTCACCACCGTGTTGCCGATCGTCACCTGCCCGTCGCCCGCGAGCGCGACCTGCCCGCGGTGACGCACACACACCACCGTCGTCGCGTGAAAAGCCTGCGTCATTTGGCGCGTGGGTGGGCGGCGTCGTAGACGCGCATGAGCTGGTCCGTGCCCACGTGGGTGTACCGCTGCGTGGTGGACAGGCGGCTGTGCCCCAGAAGCTCCTGGATCGCGCGCAGGTCGGCGCCGGCATCCAGCAGGTGCGTGGCGAAGGTGTGCCGCAGCGTGTGGGGCGTCACGCGCCGCACCACGCCTGCCGAGCGGGCGGCACGACGGACCACGTTGCGCACGGAGCGGTCGGTGAGGCGGCCGCCCCGTGCGTTCACGAAGAGGGGGCCGCGGGCGGCGGGCCGTGGCGCCAGGTAGCGCTCGAGGGCCTTTTCGGCGGCGGCGCCGTAGGGGACGATGCGCTCCTTGCGTCCCTTGCCGAGGACGCGCACCGTTCGCTCCGTGCGATCGATCGCCTCCACATCGAGGCCGGTGAGCTCCGATACCCGCAGGCCCGTGGCGTAGAGCACCTCGAGGATGGCCACGTCGCGGTCACGGGCGGCACCGCCGAGCGCGCGCGCGTCCACGAGGGCGGTGGCCTCGTCGATGGGCAGGAAGCTCACGAGCTTCTGCGCGCGCCGGGGCCCGCGCGTCTCCCGCGCCGGATTGCGCTCCACCACCCCGCGCCGCACCAGAAAGCGGTAGAAGCTGCGCACGGCGGCCAGCTTGCGCGCCACCGTGACCGCGTCGAGGCCGCGCGCGTGCAACGAGACGAGGAAGGCTCGAATAGTGCGGCTGTCGGCTCCAACGATTGCGCCTTCGAGGCTCCGGGTGAACTCGACGAGATCGGAGCGGTAGCTGCGGAGGGTGTGGGGCGAGGCGTTCTTCTCCACGGAGAGATGTCTCAGAAATCCCGCCACGGGGTCCTTCATGCGACGGTGAGGTCGGCCTCCTGCTTGAAGTCGCATCCTTCCTTGACGCACATGCGCACGGAGCGGCCCTTGCCGATCCGCTCCGTGGTGAAGGCGGCTCCGCACTTCGGGCACGGCTCGGGGATCGGACGCTGCCACACCACGAAGTTGCAGGCGGGATACGCCGAGCATCCGTAGAAGGTTCGCCCCTTCTTGGAGCGGCGCTCCACGAGCTGACCCGCACAGGCAGGTTGCGGACAGGCGATGCCCAGGGTGACCGGCTTCGTGGTCTTGCATTCGGGATAGCCCGAGCACGCGATGAACTTGCCGAAGCGGCCGTGCTTGATGACCATCGGCTTGCCGCACGTGGGGCAGATGTCGTCCGTGGGCTGATCCTCGGCACGCTCGCTGCCGGGCAGGTTGCGCTTGTACTTGCATTCCGGGTACGCCGAGCACGCGATGAACTTGCCGAAGCGCCCCCGGCGCTCGATGAGCGGCTGCGCGCACTCCGGGCACGCTTCGCCGATCTCCTCGCCCTTCTTCTCGTTGGCCATGTTCTTCTTGGCGCGCGCGAGGTCGATCTTGAAGGGCTCGTAGAAGGCGCGGATGGTGTCCACCCAGTTCTTCTCGCCCTCCTCCACCTTGTCGAGGGAGTCCTCCATCTGCGCGGTGAACTCGACGTCCATGATCTCCGGGAAGAAGGGCTTGAGCCGGTCCGTCACCGTCATGCCGAGCTCGGTGGGGATGAGCGTGCGCCGCTCACGATGGACGTAGCCGCGGTCGTTGATGATGGTGCTCAGGATGGAGGCGTAGGTGGACGGCCGCCCGATCCCCAGCTCTTCCAGGATCTTGATGAGTGAGGCCTCCGTGAAGCGCGGCAACGGCTGCGTGAAGTGCTGCTTGGGATCGAGCCCGTGCAGCGTCAGCACCTCGCCTTCCTCGAGCATCGGGATGGCGCTCTCCGCCTCCTCGTCGGGCGCCTGCTCTTCCTCCTCGCGGCTCTCGACGTACACGGCCGTGAAGCCCTTGAACTTCATCGTCTGGCCCTGCGCCCTGAACACGCACTCGCCGGCCGTGATGTCCGCCGACACCGTGTCGTAGAGGGCGGGCATGAGCTGGCTGGCGAGGAAGCGCTCCCAGATCAGCCGGTAGAGCGCGAGCTGGTCCTTGTTGAGGAAACGCGCCACGGACTTCGGATCCTTGTTGACGTCGGAGGGCCGGATGGCCTCGTGCGCCTCCTGCGCGCTGCCGCGCGACTTGTACGTGGGCGCGGTCTCGGGAAGGTACTCGGCGCCGAGGCGCTCGATGGCCCACGCGCGCGCCTCCGCCTGCGCCTCCGCGGAGATGCGCACGGCATCCGTTCTCATATAGGTGATGAGGCCCACCGGGCCCTCGTCACCAATCTCGATGCCCTCGTAGAGCTGCTGGGCGATCGTCATCGTCTTCTTGGCGGAGAACCCCAGCTTGCGGCCGGCGTCCTGCTGCATCGAGGACGTGATGAAGGGCGGCGACGGGTTGCGCTTGCGCTCGCCGCGCGTGACCGAACGCACGACGAAGCGGGCGCCGTCGAGCGCGCGCACCACCGCCTGCGTGGCCGCCTCATCCGCGAGCGCGGCCTTCTCGCCCGCGACTTCACGTAGCGTAGCGGTAAACTCGGGCGGTTGGCGGGCGGATAGACGAGCGTGCAGCGACCAGTACTCGACGGGCACGAAGGCCTGGATCTCCCGCTCGCGGTCGACGATGAGTCGCACCGCCACCGACTGCACGCGCCCGGCGGACAGGCCGCGCTGCACCTTGTCCCACAGCAGGGGTGACAGGCTGTAGCCCACGAGGCGGTCGAGGACGCGGCGTGCCTGCTGGGCGTCGACCTTGTCCATGTCGATCTTGCCCGGCTTGAGGAAGGCCGCCTTCACCGCGCGCTCGGTGATCTCGTTGAAGGAAATCCGGAACACGTTCTTCTTCAGGAAGGGCAGCTCTTGCGCGAGATGCCAGCCGATGGCCTCCCCTTCCCGGTCGGGGTCGGTGGCGACGTAGAGGGTGTCGGACTTCTCGGCTGCTTTCTTGAGGTCGTCGAGGATCTTCTTCTTCGTGGGAGACACGACGTACTGCGGCTTGAAGTTCTTCCTGGGATCGACGCCGAGCTTGGACTTGGGCAGGTCGCGCACGTGACCCATCGAAGCCTTCACGAGAAACTTCGAGGTCAGGTACTTCTGGATCGTCTTCACCTTTGTCGGTGACTCGACGATGACCAGCGACCGCTTTGCCACTACGCTCTCCTCGCTGAACGCGCCGCCACCCACCGCTGGCCTTCGAGCTGCAGGGCCCAGCCCCCCAGCTCCAGCGCGATCAGGGTGGCGCCCACGCGCGCGGCATTGCCGCCCGCGCTCTCGATCAGGCGTTCGATGTGCCTCGGCTCGTCGACGCTCAAGTGCTCCAGCATGCGCGCTTCGTCACTCCCTGCCGGCGGACCCGCTACGGTAGCTCCCGACGTGCTGCCGTGGATCGCACTCCGACACCGATCTGGTAATTCTTGCACGATGTCCATCCAGCAAGTCACCAGTTTAGCACCGTCCTGGATGAGCCTATGGGCGCCCGCACTCGCCGCCGACGTGATTCGGCCCGGAACGGCGAACACTTCGCGCCCCAGATCACCGGCGAATCCCGCCGTGATGAGGCTCCCGCTGCGCTCGGCCGCCTCCACCACCACCACGCCGAGCGCGAGCCCGGCGAGCGTCCGGTTGCGCGCGGGAAAGTTGTAAGGCAACGGCAGGGTGCCAGCCTCGAACTGTGAGATGAGCGCGCCCGCCGCTTCGATGCGCAACCCCAGCGCGCCGTTCTCGGGCGGGTAGACCACGTCCACGCCGTTGCCGAGTACGGCCAGCGTGCGGCCGCCCGCTTCCAGCGCCGCGCGGTGCGCGGCGGTATCGATGCCGCGCGCGAAGCCACTGACGATCGTGACCCTTCGCGCGGCGAGCTCGGCCGCGAGCTCCGCCGCCACCGCGAGTCCGTACGGGGTGGCCTGGCGCGCACCGACGATGGCGATGGCCAGTGCATCCTCTGGCTCGAACCTGCCGCGCACGTACAGCGCCGGCGGCGACGGGATGGCGGCGAGCAGCGCGGGATAAGTCGCTTCGCCAGGCGTGAGCATGGTCATGGGTGGCATGGGGCGCAGAGCGTAACGTCGGCCCAAACACCCGGTCAACGCGTCGGGACCGATACAGCGACCGTTGTCGACGACGGGGGCGTTAGGGCTCGTAAGACAGTAAATGATAGAGTCCGCGCGACCGGAGGGTCGAATCGATCGAGCGAGTCCCTCGGGATTGTCGGGCTCCGTTCGGTCCGCCGACCGGAGTAATCGTTCATTTATTGTCT
>JBKKCN010000497.1:0-3368 GCA_046712525.1 Candidatus Rokuibacteriota bacterium | reverse complement strand
ACCGCATGCGTCAATGCCACTGCCAGCACCGCTACCGCTGCCGGTATCCGTCCTATCCTGAGACTCTTCATCTTTGCTGCCTCCTGGTGTCCTTTTTTCAGGCGAAGCGTCGCCTGCACTCGGCCCGCGCCCTACAGGGTCAATCGTTTCACTTCCAAGCCAATGCGCCGTCCGTCACTCTGTGCTATGTCGCCGCATTCGCGCAAGCGCCGGTGATCGAGTTCACGTGAATGACCACGACCTCTCGGAACGCCGGTCCAGACTTCGTTCGTTCGATGGACACCGCCCGCGACGCCCGCGGCTGCTCCGTCCGCCGATGGGCAGCAAGCAAGCGCGTCGTCGAGCATGAGCAGGCCACGGCGATAAAGGCGAGAAGCAGCAACGGAGGTGCCAAAGCGCAACATATTGGCAAATTGAGCATTTACTGGCCCCCCAATAAACTGAGAGACGCGAACTGTAAAGTAAACCTACAGGGGGCTGACAAGCAATGCCGTGCCGAAAAGTAGGAGAACCATCGCACCCGGGCGAATCAAAACTGTGCGATATGCGTGAAGGTGCGTGCGCGCAGCGGCGCAATCCTACCGAATAAGATTGATTTGATTTGGTGCCGAAGGGGGGACTCGAACCCCCACACCCTTTCGGGCACATGACCCTGAATCATGCGCGTCTGCCAATTCCGCCACTTCGGCTCGGTGGGCTCGTCCATAATACGGATTGAGTATGCCGAGTCAAGCCGACACGCAGTCGCGCAGCATCGCGACCAACCGGCGCGCGCGCCACGAGTACGAGATATTGGAGACGATCGAGGCCGGGCTCGTGCTGCGCGGCACCGAGGTGAAGTCGCTGCGCGACAGCCAGGTGACCTTCAAGGACGCCTACGCGACCATCCGGAACGCCGAGGGCTGGCTGCGCGGCTGTCACATCAATCCGTACAGCCACGGCACCGACGCCAACCACGATCCGGAGCGGGACAGGAAGCTGCTCCTGCACAAGAAGGAGATCTCGCGGCTCGCGGGCAAGGTGGCCGAGCGTGGATTGACGATCGTCCCCCTTCGTCTATACTTTAAAGACGGTCGCGTGAAGATCGAGCTTGGTCTGGCACGCGGCAAGAAGCTTCACGACAAGCGCTCGGCGATCAAGGAGCGCGACGTGAAGCGCGAAATGGACCACGCGGCCCGCGAGGGCCGTAAACGCTGGTGATGTTTACACGGGGGCGACAGGTTTCGACGGGGATCAGTGACGTCCAGGCTGCGTCTCGAGGTTTCTCACCCCTCGTTAATAAGTGAGAATGGCATAGCTGCCAACACTCAGCTAGCTCTGGCGGCTTAACAACCGTCAGTGTCGGCCAGGTCGAGCCATCAGGGCCTGGGAACCGGCATCATATTCTGGTGGCTGGCTCCAACCTTTGTCTCAGGGGCGGGGCGAGAAAAATGAGGCTGGTCCGAAGCTCTCCTGTCGGCTGGAGGGTGGAAGGACGAGAGAGCCGTAAGATAAACCGACTACCGACGTAGACGCCTGCGGCTGAGGGTTTCCGGACGTGGGTTCGATTCCCACCGCCTCCACCATTTCTGCTCACCGCCGACCGCGCGGCCACCCGCGAGAGCGGCCGCATCCTCCACCTCCTCCTGGAGGACAACGCCGTGGCACTCTTCGGAGCCCCGCCCGCGCCATGAAGCCGGCGCCCTTTCGGTACGCGCGGCCGCGCAGGGTGGCGGACACCGTGCGCGCGCTCGCGGACGCCGGCGGTGAAGGCAAGATCCTCGCCGGCGGCCAAAGCCTGGTGCCGATGCTGAACATGCGGCTGGCGCGTCCGAGCATCGTCATCGACCTCAACGGTGTGCAGGGACTCGACGTCATCGTACCGTCGGCGGCGGGTGGCCTGCGCCTCGGTGCCCTCGTGCGCCACGCCGACCTCGCCGCGTCGCCGCTCGTGCGCGAACGGGCGCCGCTGCTCGCGGAGGCGTCGCGCCACATCGGTCACGTTGCCATCCGCAATCGCGGCACGCTGGGGGGCAGTCTCGCCCACGCCGATCCCGCCGCGGAGCTTCCGGCGGCAGTGGTCGCGCTCGACGCGAGCCTGGTCGTGGTGGGCCGTGGCGGCACCCGCATGGTTCCCGCCGCCGATTTCTTCGTGGGCCTCCTGACCACGGCCCTCGAGGCCGACGAGATCCTCACCGAGATCCACGTGCCTCCGCCGCGCGGCGCGTGGGGCTTTGCGGAGCTTGCGCGCCGCCCTGGCGACTTCGCCCTCGTCGGGATCGCCGCCGTGGTGGCCGCGGGGCCGAGTGCGCGCATCGTTGCCTTCGGGGTGGGCGACGGACCTGTGCGGCTGCGCGCGGTGGAAGCCGTCCTGATGGGCGCGGTCCTGGATGCCGCCTGCGCGCACGCGGCCGGGTTGGCGGCGCGCGAGGCCTGCGCGCCCTCCGACGACTTGCACGCCTCCGGCGCGTACCGTCGTCATCTGGCGGGGGTGCTCACGGAGCAGGTGCTGGGCGATGCGATGGCCCGCCTCGAACGGCAGGCCTGAGTGAGCGCGCAGTCCGTCGCCGTGCGGCTCACCGTCAACGGCCTTCCCATCGAGGCGAGCGTGGAGCCCCGGTGCTCGCTCGCGGACTTCCTGCGTGAGCACCTCGGCCTCACGGGCACTCACGTGGGCTGCGAGCACGGCGTGTGCGGCGCCTGCACCGTGCTCGTGGACGGCCGCAGCGCGCGCAGCTGCCTGGTGCTGGCCGTCCAGCTCGAGGGCGCCGCCGTCACCACCATCGAGGGACTGACGCCGCCCGATGGTCTCAGCCGGCTCCAGGAATCGTTCCGCGCCTGCCATGCGCTGCAATGCGGGTTCTGCACGCCGGGGATGATCGTGGCCGTCACCGAGCTGCTGCAGAACAATCCCTCACCCAGCGTCGACGAGATTCGCGACGGGCTCTCCGGCAACCTCTGCATGTGCACCGGCTACGTGAACATCGTGCGCGCGGTGCAGCAGGCGGTTGCTCAGTGAGCAGCGGCTGGGTGGGGGCCTCGGTGCCCCTCAAGGAGGATGCGCGCTTCGTCGCCGCCCGCGGCCGCTACATCGACGACATCGCGCGGCCGCGCATGCTACATGCGGCCATGCTGCGCAGTCCCCACGCGCACGCCCGCATTCTCTCCGTCGATACGCGGGCGGCGGAGGCGCTGCCCGGCGTCCTCGCCGTCCTCACCGGCGCCGAAGCCGCCACCCTGTCGGGACCCATCCGCCCCCTCATTCCGACTCCCGCGGGCGTTCGGGATTACTGTCTGGCGGTGGACCGCGCCCGCTTCGTGGGTGAGCCGGTGGCGGCGGTGGCCCCCGTGGATCGCGCCCCCGCGGAAAACGCGCACGAGCGCATAGC
>JBKKCN010000496.1:0-8149 GCA_046712525.1 Candidatus Rokuibacteriota bacterium | reverse complement strand
GTACGGCGGTGTCGGAGTGGACGCGATGAACGAGTGGGCGCAGAAAAACTCCCCCGGGCTCAAGTTCGCCATCGAGACGCTCCCGTGGACGGACGTCTATCCCAAGCTCATGACCGATCTTGCCGCGGGCCGGCCCGCCGGCTGCATCAGCGTGGAATCGCCCATCGCCTTCCAGCTCATGGCGGAAGGGCTGCTGGAGCCCGTGGACGACCTCGTGGAAAAGATCGGGCGCAACCGGCTCATCCCGGGCGCGAAGTGGGAGTACTGGGGCGCGTGGAAGGGCAAGCAGTACATCCTGCCCGCCCATCACCAGTCGCACCTGCTCGTCGTGCGCACGGACGTCCTTCAGGACGCGGGTGTCACGAAGAATCCCGCCGAGTGGAACTGGAACGACCTTCTTGCCGCCTCCAAAGCCATCAAGGCGAAGACGAAGAATTTCGGCCTGTGCATCGCGCTCGGCCGCACCATCGCCACCGACTATTACCTGATGTCGCTCCTGCACTCCGCGGGCGGACGCATGTTCGACGCCGCCAACAAATCGCAGGTGGTCTTCGACAGCCCGGCCGCCGTGGAGACGTTCGAGTTCATCGCCGAGCTCTTCCCCACCATGCCGCCCGGCGCCGTCGGCTATACCTTCCTCGACGTTGTGGATTCGATGGCGACCGGACAATCGGGAATGGTCTTCTACTGGGGCCGCGTGTTCGGGCGAGCGGCCGAGGTCAACCAGAACGTCTTCAAGACGATGGAGGCCTACCAGCACGCCGCGCATCCGAAGACCGGGAAACGGCTCAACTGGAACGACTTCCAGGGGTGGGCGATCCCGAAGGACAACAACCCGTACGTGGCGGAGGTCAAGCAGGCGCTCGTCCACCTGCTCACCAGCCGTGACTGGCAGATCCGCTACGCCCAGTCGCTGGTGCCGAACGTGTCTCCCGTCTTCCAGGACGTGGCGCAGGACCCGCGGCTGGAGCAGCATCCGTTCTTCCAGACGAAGCGCCGCACGATCTTCGAGTACTACGTGGAGGCGCTCAAGAACGCGAGCAACTCCGGCAACGAGCTGCTGCAGGGCATCAGCCCGCTGGCGGGCATCGTGCACGGGCGCGGCATCCTCGCGCAGGGGATTCAGCAGGTAATCATCGACAAGAAGCCCGCCGCCGAAGCCGTCAAGTGGACGCACGCGCAGCTCGAGGCCGTGCGCCGAGAGCATATCCGGCTGGTCGTCTGAGTTCCGTGCGCGCAGCGAGCACGCGCCCCGGGCTGTCCGATCGGCAGCTCGGGGCGCTCTTTCTGCTGCCCTTCGTCGTGGTGTCGTGCGTGTTCGTGCTCTATCCCGCCCTCGACTCCGTGCGGCTGGCCTTCTACTCGAAGCTGCCTTTTCGCCAGACCTTTACGTACGTCGGCCTCGACAACTTCCGCTACATCTTCGCGGACGTCGTGTTCTGGTCGGCGGCGCGCCAGGCGCTGGTGTGGACGGCGGTGTCCACGGTATTGCAGGCGGTGTTCGGCGTCGCCATCGCGCTCCTGCTCAACGAGGCCGTGCGCGGCATCAACGTCTTCAGAGGACTATTGCTCTTCCCGTACATGGTGCCCACCGTCGTCATCGCGCTCATCTGGCGCTGGATGTTCAACCCCGAGTTCGGCGTGGTGAACGCCGGGCTGCGCGCGGCGGGGATCATCGACGCCAACGTTTACTGGCTCTCCCAGCCCGGATGGGCGATGGCGACCACGATCATGCTCAACGTGTGGAAGTTCACGCCCTTCGTCGTCATCTGCGTGCTCGCGCGGCTGCAATCGATTCCGCCCGAGCTCGACGAAGCGGCGCAAGTGGACGGCGCCGGTACCTGGCGGCGCTTCCTGCATATCACGCTGCCCCAGCTGAAGGCGGTGCTGGCGGTGGTGGTGGTCTTTCGCACCATCTGGACCTTCAACAAGTTCGAGGAGATCTACCTGCTCACCCGGGGCGGCCCGGGGACGTCGACCTTCAACCTCGCCGTGTACGCCTTCGAGCAGGCCACCGCCAACCTCAAGCTCGGCGCCGCCGCCGCCACCGGCGTCGTGATGCTCGTCTTCCTGTTCGCGGGCAGCGTCCTGTACCTGCGCCTGCTGAGACAGGAGGACGCGTGAGGCGCGCCACGCGGCGGCGCGTGCGGGCGGCCCTCGTGTATACGGCGCTCACGGTGGTGACGGCCGTCACGTGCTTTCCGCTCGCGTGGGCGACGCTCACCTCGGTCCGTCCCAATGACGAGATGCTGAGTGTGCGGCTGATCCCCGGGCGCGTGACGGGCGAGCGCTACGGCGCCCTGCTGGGAGGGCGGCGCATGTACTTCGAATCCGGATCCGGATACCGGCCCACGAGCGCGCCCGCACAGCATTTCCTGGCCTGGTTCGCCAACAGCGTCATCGTGAGCGTGTCCACCACCGTGCTCAGCGTGGGCGTGAGCACGCTCGCCGCGTACAGTCTCACGCGCTTTTCTTTCAGAGGGCAATCCGTCGTCCCCTACTTCAGCCTCCTCGGCTACATGGTGCCGTCGATCATCTACGTCTTTCCGCTCTTCCTGCTCATCGTGCCCCTCGGCCTCGCCGACCGGCTGCCGAGCCTCGTGCTCGGCTACATCAGCATCACGCTGCCCTTCTGCATGTGGCTGATGTGGGCCTTCCTGAAGTCCATCCCCCTCGAGATCGAGGAAGCGGGGCTCATCGACGGCGCCAGCCGTCTTCAGGTGTTCCGCCTCATCGTGCTTCCGCTCGCCGTGCCCGGCATCATCGCCACCTCGATCTTCTCGTTCATCGTGGCGTGGAACGACTACCTCATCGCGCGCATCTTCATCAATACCATCACCCAAATGCCACTGACGGTGGGCGTCATGCATTTCTTCGAGGGCGTGCACGTGGACTGGGGGCTGATGATGGCGGCGGCGGTGCTGATGACGCTGCCGCTTGCGGTATTGTTCATGTTCGTCCAACGCCATCTCATCGCCGGCTTCGGTGCCGGCGCCGTCAAAGGATGATAAGGAGACCACCATGCGCGAATATCTGAAGAAAGCGGTGGCCCGCACGCCGGAATCCGACGAAGCCGTCCGCCGCACCGTGGAAGAGATCCTGGGAGCGGTCCGCAGCGACGGCGACGCCGCCGTGCGCCGCTACTCCGAAAAGCTCGACCGCTGGTCGCCGCCGTCCTTTCGCCTCTCGGCCGCCGACATCGACCGCTCGATGGCCGGCGTGAGCGAGGACGATCGCGCCAAGATCGACTACTGCCGCGAGCAGATCGCCGCCTTCGCGCGCCGCCAGCGCGCCTCCCTCAGCGAATTCGAGGTCGAATTACAGCCGGGCGTGCGACTCGGGCAGCGTCTCATCCCCGTGGATTCCGTGGGCGCGTACGTGCCGGGCGGCCGGTATCCCCTCGTGGCTTCCGCGCTCATGAGCATCACCACCGCCAAGGTGGCCGGAGTCCGCCGCGTCATCGCGTGCTCGCCGCCGAGCCCGGGCGGCTCCATCTATCCCGCCACGCTGTACGCGATGGTCGCTTCCGGCGCCGACGAGATCTACTGCGTGGGCGGCGTGCAGGCGCTCGGCGCCATGGCGTACGGCACGGCGTCGATGGCGCGCGTCGACATGGTGGTCGGCCCCGGCAACCAGTACGTGGCGGAGGCCAAGCGCCAGATCTTCGGCACCGTCGGCATCGATCTCCTCGCGGGGCCTACTGAGATCCTCGTCATCGCCGATGACGCCGCCGATCCCGTCGTGGTGGCGTGCGATCTCCTCGGCCAGGCCGAGCACGGCCCCACCTCGCCTGCCGTCCTCGTGACGACCTCGCGCGCGCTCGGGGAGGCGGTCCTGCGCGAGTGCGAGCGCCAGCTGCCGACGCTGGGAACGCAGGAAGTCGCGCGCCAGGCGTGGCAGGACAACGGCGAGGTCATCGTCGTCGCCGACGACGAGGAGGCGGCGCAGGTCGCCGACGAGTGGGCGCCCGAGCATCTGGAAGTGCAGACCAGACATGATGATTGGTACCTGGGACGTTTGCGCAATTACGGATCACTTTTCGTCGGAGAAGAATCGACGGTCGCGTACTCGGACAAGACGATCGGGCCCAACCACATCCTGCCTACCGGGAAGGCGGCACGCTACACGGGCGGATTGTGGGTCGGCAAGTTCATCAAGACCGTCACCTGGCAGCGCCTGTCGCGAGAGGCGAGCGGGCGGGTGGCGCCCATCGTGTCGCGCATCTGCGCCATCGAAGGCATGGTGGCCCACCAGGCCACGGCGGACCTGCGCGCGGCACGCTACGCGGCGCGGTGACGGGAGAGAAAGACGGGGATCTTCGCAAGGTCTTCGACGAAGCGTGCGAACGCCTCGTGGCGTGCTGCTTCGTCGGGCGCGCGCAGGATGGACGACGGGTGCACGGTGGCCGTCACGCCTTCCGCCAGCGGAGACTTCACCCACTCGCCGCGATGCTGCGTCACCTTGCACTGGGGTCCGAGCAACGCCTGCGCGGCGGTGGCGCCCAGGCACACGAGAACGGTGGGCTTGACGATGTCGAGCTCGGCCTGCAGCCACGGCAGGCAGGCGGTGATCTCGACCGCGTTCGGCTTGGCGTGGATCCGCCGCCTGCCCTTCGGCACCCACTTGAAGTGTTTCACCACGTTGGTCACGTACGTCTGCGCGCGATCCACGCCCGCCGCTTCCAGCACGCGATCCAACACCTTGCCGGCAGGCCCGACGAATGGCTCGCCCGCGAGATCCTCCTCGTGGCCGGGCTGCTCGCCCACGAGCATGACACGCGCACGCCGCGGGCCGGCGCCGAACACCGTCTGCGTGCCGCGCTTCCACAGCTCAGCAGGCGCGGCATCCCACCGCCGCCTCACGGAGTGCGGCGAGGCTGCGCATGGGCGGCATGAAGTCGGGTGCGGATCCCGTCGCGGTGGCGGATGGAGCCATCAGGCGGCGGGGGCCGGGGCGGCAGCGAACCGCCACAGCTCGGGACGGATCGAGCGTCCGGCCGCGCGGCGGGCGGAGGCGTAGGTCGCCACGTCATTCGTCAACGCGGCCGTGGCGCGTCCGCCCAATCCCACCACGCGCTCGAGCGGAAGGTCGGCGCCGAGACACTTGAGCACGAGCTCGTTGAAGTGGATCTCGTGGAATCGCTTCGCTGGATAGGGATTGTCGCACGCGATCGCCTCGAAGAGGGGGCGCACGGTGCTGCGTGCGGCCTCGAGCGCCACCACCAGCCATCGCTCGGGGACAGGCAACAGCGGCAGGGCGCGGACCACCGCCTGCCGCTCGCGGTTGTCCCCGCGTGTCCACAGCGACTCCACGAGTCCATCGAGCTCGGCGGCTTCCACGCGGTGCGCCGTGTCGAGCAAGAGCGCCACCCGGCCGAGCTCATCGATCTGCCAGCCGTCGAGCGACCAATCGACGCCGAGCGAGGAGAGGATGGTGCGCTCGGCGTCGTCGAGCGCGACCGCGCCCCGGCGCAGATGTCGGGCGGCACTGGCAAAGGCGTCCGCCACTCGACCGGTGTCGCCACCGGAGGCGAACGCCTGCTCCAGCCACGCGCGCGCGTCAGCACGCACGCCCCGCTGCGTGAGGTCGACGAAGGCGGCGGCGAGAGGTGCGGCGCTGAGAATGTCGCTCATCGGGCAACGATCCTTGTCATGTTGGTTTCGTGAAGCAATCGGGATACCGTCCAAGACTCGGTCATCCGCCGAGCAGCACGCACGCCGCGCGCACGACGGCGTCGGCGTCGACGCCATAGTGGCGGTAGAGGTCGGCGCGGACACCTGATTGGCCAAAAGTGTCAACGCCGAGCGCCATTTGAGGAACGCCGAGGGCTGATCCGAGGAAGGCGAGCGCGTGCGAGTGGCCGTCGAGAACGGAAACGATCGGCACGTCCTCCTCGTCCGCCCCCACCAGCTCTTCGAGATACGGGCGACGCGCCCGCAGCCCCCGGTAGAGCAGGTCGGGGCTGGTGACGACAAACACGCTGGGGAACACATGGCGTTTTTTTCGTAACTCGCTCGCCGCCTGCACGGCCTCCGGCACCATGGCGCCCGCCGCAAAGACGTGCACCGCACGCTCGGAGTGGTAGCCCGGCTCTGCACGCGGGTCCAGTAGACGGTAGCCGCCGCGCAGCACTCCCTCGCGATACGCCGCCGTCGGCGGCGGCGCGAGCGTCTGGTCCACCGGCTTGGTCGTCAGCCGCAGGTACAGGCTGTCGCCGGAGCGGTCTGCGATCCCGCGCAGGGCGCTGAGCAGAATCCACTCCACTTCCCGCGCGAACGCCGGCTCGTAGTAGGTGATGCCGGGCAGCGCCACGCCGATGCCGGGCGTGATCACCGACTGGTGCGCGCCGCCCTCCGGCGACAGGCTGACGCCCGACGGCGTCGCCACCACCACGAACTTACCGCCTGCATACAGCGCGTGATAGAGCGCATCGAGGCCACGCGTGATGAACGGATCGTAGAGCGTGCCGATCGGCAGCAACACGGTTCCCGCCAACTCCGCACTGAGACCGAACGCCCCGAGTAACAGGAAGAGATCGTGCTCGGCGATACCGAGCTCGACGTGTTGCCCCTCGGGCGACTCCTTCCACGTCACCGCCTGCGGCGTGTCGGCGAACGGATCGCGACGTGTGACGGGCCAGTAGATGCCCCGCCGGTTCATCCAGCCCGACAGATGCGTCGTGATCGCAACGTCGGCGGAGGTGGTCACGATGGCGTCTGCCACCGGCAGGCGGCCCAGCGCGCCGAGCACGCGGCCGAACGCCTCCTGCGTGGAGGCGCGCGGGCCGTACTCCTCGTCGAGGCTGTCCGGCACGTCCGGCACGGCCGGCGGCGGCGGCGGTGAGAAGAGCGGAGGGAGCGCGTCGATCCAGGCGGCTTCCGCGCTGGACGGCGCGAAGCTGTCCCACTCGGCGCCGGCGGTGATGCCGAGGGCGTCACGCAGCGCGACGATCTGTGCATCGGTGGTGACCATTGTGTGGTTCAGCGGATCCGCGGCGAAGGGCAGGCCCCAGCCCTTGATCGTGTGCGCGAGAATGACCGTGGGGCGCGTGCGCACCTGCGCTGCTTCCGCATACGCCCGCTGGATCAGCGCAAGATCGTGGCCGCCCAGGTCGGCGACGAGACCGATGAGCTCGTCGTCACCGACGCTGGCGAGCAGGCGGTCGAGCGTCGCTTCAATGGAGCCGTCCGGCGCGGTGACGAGCGCCTTGCGCGCGACACCGGCTGGAGAGCGCAGCAGCCGGTGATAGTCCCGGTGGGACATCGCGTCCAGGCGCTGCCGCAGCCGCTCGCCCCCGCCGCGTGCGAAGAGCTCGCGCAGCCGCGATCCGTACCGCAGCTCGATGACGTGCCATCCCGCGGCGGCGAACATCTGCGCGAGCTGGCGCGGCCGGCCGTCCGCGATGATGCGGTCGAGGCTCTGCCGGTTGATGTCGACGATCCACAGCACGTTGTCGAGCGTGGAGACGATCTCCTCCCCCATCGCCTCCCACACGTTGCCCTCGTCCAGCTCCGCGTCGCCCAAAACAATCCCGTAGCGATGTCGTGTCGGGGGAGCCGGGGGGACATGGGGGGCCCTTCGAGGCCCCCCATGGTCCAACAGTGATGCCCTCTCACTAAAGTTTCCCCCGCCCAACTGGTGGTCGGCGATGTAGCGGGTGGCGAGGGCGCCGAAGGTGGCGGCGACGGCGCCGAGTCCCATGGAGCCGGTGGAGAGATCGACGATCCCTGGATTTTTGCGGCGGCTCGGATAGGCCTGCAGCCCGTCGAAGTCGCGTAGCGCCTCGAGGTCGGAGGCGCGCAGACGTCCGCGCAGATACTGGATCGCATAGAAGGCGGGTGCCGCGTGCGCCTTCACTGCCACCACGTCGTCCGGCCCCAGCGCGCCGAAGTACAGTGCCGTGAGCAGGCTCACCACCGACGCCGACGACGCCTGGTGCCCACCCACCTTCGTGCCGTCCACACCCGGCCGCGCATTCGCCCGATGCACCATCCACGCGCTCAACCACAGCACCCGCCTCTGGATTGAATCGAGCAAACGCAACGTCTTCTCCCGATCCACGCGTTCCGAAGAAGCATGGTCGGTGCGCTTCACTGTTGGAGCGGGGGCGGCGGGCCCCCACCCCCCCCCCCACCCCCCCCCCCCCCCC
>JBKKCN010000495.1:0-2693 GCA_046712525.1 Candidatus Rokuibacteriota bacterium | reverse complement strand
GCAGCCGCGCCTCGTGGTCGCCGACGAGCCGGTGTCGGCGCTGGACGTGTCGGTGCAGGCGCAGATCCTGAATCTGCTGATGGATCTCCAGGCGGAGTTCGGGCTGACCTACCTGTTCGTGGCGCACTACCTCAGCGTCGTGCGCCACATCAGCAACCGCGTGGCCGTGATGTACGTCGGGCGCATGGTGGAGCTGGCGGCGACCGACGAGCTCTTCAGCGCCCCCAAGCACCCCTACACGGCAGCACTCCTGTCCGCCGTGCCCGAGCCCGATCCACGCATCCGCTCGCCACGTCTCATGCTGCAGGGCGAGGTGGCGAATCCCGCCGCGCCACCCAGCGGCTGCTATTTCCATCCGCGCTGCCCGTACGCCATCGAGATGTGCCGGACCCAGACGCCGGCGTGGCGGGAAACGTCTCCCGCCCACTTCGTGAGCTGTCACCGCGCCGACGAGCTGCAGCTGGCCGGGGTGGAGTGAGGATGAGCCCACGCGTAGAATCGATGACGCTGGGGGGTGGATGCTGGGTGTCCGGGTTGGTCAATTGAATCGGCGCCGCTTTCTGTTCGGATTCGGCGGAGCGGCCTTAGTTGGCGGCCCAGGTGCGGGCGCCGCGCAATCGAGGACGCCCCGAATCGGGGTGCTGCGGCCGACGTCTGCCAGCAACCCGTACACGGAATCGTTCCGCCAGGGCCTGCGCGAGCTGGGTTACATCGAAGGCCGGAATATCCACATCGATTACCGGTATTCCGAAGGCCACCAGGACCGCCTGCCGGCCCTGGCCGCAGAGCTGGTCGCACTCAAGCCGGACGTGATCCTCACCGACGGTCCCGGGATTCCTGCCGCCAGGGGGGCGGCCGGCACTATCCCGATCGTGTTCGGCGTCACCGGAGATCCCGTCGCAGACGGCGTCGTCGCGAGCCTGGCCCGTCCGGGCGGCACCGTGACGGGGTTGAGCCTGATGGCGCCCCAGGTGAACACCAAGCGGTTGGAACTGCTCAAGGAGCTTCTTCCGCAGGCAACACGGTTCGCGGTCCTCTGGAACCACGCGCGGCCCGCGCATCGCACCGAGCTCGAGGAGTTGAAGGCCGCGGCGACGCGGCTCAACGTGGCGCTGATGCCCACCAGCGCCAGCGCCAGCGCGGAGTTTCCCGCTGCGCTCGCCGCCAGCATCCGCGAACGTGCGGAAGGGCTGGTCGTGCTCGACGATGCGCTGATCTTCAACGAGAGGAAGGCCATCGCCGACTTCGCGCTTGCGAACCGGTTGCCTGCGATCTATCCGAACCGAGGGTTCGCGGCGAGCGGGGGCCTGATGTCGTATGGCCCCAGCCTCGCCGACCTCTTCCGTCGGGCGGCCGGCATGGTTGACAAGATCCTGAAGGGCGCCAAGCCCGCCGATCTGCCCGTCGAGCAGCCGACGCGCTTCGAGTTCGTCATCAACCAGACGACCGCCGCCGCCTTCGGTATCACAATGCCGCCGTCTCTGCTCCTGCGCGCCGACGAAGTCATCGGCTGAGGCAACGCCCGCGGAGCCGCCGAATCGCATGGCGCCCGCACGATAAAGGAAGAGGAGTTCCAATGGCACGTACGCTGCCGCGCCGACGAGCTGCAGCTCGCCGGGGTGTGAAGGTATTCCTATCGTAGAATCGCGATGATGCTCGCCGATCTCATCCAGTTCTGCGTCGCCGGGATCATGGTGGGCTCGATCTACGGCCTCGTGGCCGTCGGCTTCAACATCATCTTCAACGCGACGGGCGCCGTGAACTTCGCGCAGGGCGAGTTCGCCATGCTGGGCGGGATGCTGGGCGCGGGGCTGCTCACGGCTACCGGCCTGCCGCTGCCCGTCGTGATTTTCCTCACGGTGGCGGCGGTGACGGTGATCGGGATCCTGTTCGAGCGCCTCGCGATCAACCCGGCGCGCGGCGCACCGATCCTCAACGTCATCATCATCACCATCGGCGCGTCGATCTTCCTGAAGGGGACGGTCATGGTCACCGTGGGCAAGAACGCCGCCGGCCTTCCCGCGTTCTCGGGGGAGCAACCTATCCGCCTCCTCGGCGCCGCCATCCTTCCGCAGGCGCTGTGGATCGTGGGGGTGGCGCTGGCGATCATGGGCGGGCTGCACCTGTTCTTCGGCCGCACGCTGGTGGGCAAGGCGATGCAGGCGGTGGCCATCGATCGCGAGGCGGCGCGCCTGGTCGGCATCAATGTGGGGCGCATGGTGATGCTGTCGTTCGCGCTCGGCGCCGCCGTGGGTGCCGTGGCCGGCATCATCATCACGCCCGTCACGCTGACGATCTACGACGCGGGCACGATGCTCGGGCTCAAGGGCTTCGCGGCCGCGGTGACGGGCGGCCTCGGCAACACGCTGGGAGGCATCGCGGGGGGCCTGGTGCTCGGGCTCCTGGAGGCGCTGGGCGGTGGACTGATCGCGTCCGAGGTCAAGGACGTGCTGGCGTTCCTGCTGTTGCTGTTCCTTCTTTTCTTCCGCCCGCGAGGCCTGTTCGGCCGCGCGGACAGTGAACGAGTTTAGAGAAAGGACGATGACATGATCACGCGACGACAATTTCACGGGAGCATGGCAGGCGGCCTCGCGGCGGCTCTGCTGCCTCGGCTGAAGGCCCGGGCCGCGGGCGAGCCGTACAAGATCGGCAGCATCTTCTCCTACACGGGACCGGCCGCCTTCCTCGGTGAC
>JBKKCN010000494.1:0-7567 GCA_046712525.1 Candidatus Rokuibacteriota bacterium | reverse complement strand
CTCTGGCTCGCCGTCCTCGGCGTGCTGAACTCCGCCGTGGCCGCGTACTACTACCTGCGCGTGATCGTCTACATGTACATGCGCGAGCCCGATGGCTCCGCAGCACCCGCCGTGTACGCGCCCTCCTTCGCGGGCGGCCTCGCGCTCGTCATCTCGCTGGCGGGGATCGTCCTCCTCGGCCTCATGCCCGCCCCCTTCGTGGACCTCGCCCAGAGCGCCGTCGCGCCTCTGCTGCGCTGACGCGCATGGCCCGCGCCCGCCCGAGCGCCAAGAAAGGCCGCGCTCCCGCCCGCCCGCGCCGGCGGCCGCCCCCCGCGCAGCCCCTCACCGGCTACCGCGTGGTCGAGCTCGCGCACCACCTCGCGGGTCCGCTCGCGGGTCAGCACCTGGGCGATTTCGGCGCCGACGTCGTGAAGGTGGAGACACTCGAGGGCGAGGACTGGCGACGCTGGGGGCGCACGTCGCCCGCGGGCGACAGCCAGCTCTACCTGGCGATCAATCGCAACAAGCGCAGCCTCTCCGTGGACATCGGCTCGCGGGCGGGCCGCGGCGTGCTCGACCGCCTGCTGGCGTCGGCGGACGTGCTGCTCACCAACTTCACGCCCTCCGTCCTGCGCGAGCTGAAGCTGGACGCGCCGCGGCTGGCGCGCCGCTACCCGCGCCTCGTCGTGTGCTCGCTGTCGGGGTTCGGCACCAAGGGCCCCGATGTCGATCGCCGCGCCTTCGATCTCATCGTGGGCGGTGAGACGGGCCTGCTCCAGCTGCCGGAGGGCGTGCCCGCCCCCCTCATCAGCGCCGCCCCCATCGCGGACACGGGGGGCGCGCTCATGCTCGCGTACGGGATCGCGCTCGCGCTGCTGCACCGCGAGCGCACGGGTCGCGCGCAGGCGGTGGAGACCGCGCTCGTGAGCGCGGCCATCGCGCTGCAGGCGCACCGCGTCATCTGGCTCGACGGGGAGGCGGCGCCGGACATTATGCCGCCGCGGACGATCTTCTATCGCGCCTATGCGACCGCGGACGGCTTCGTCACGGTGGCCGTCATCGCCGCCCGCCTCTGGAAGCGCCTCTGCACGGCCCTCGGCTTCGATCATCTCGTGAAGGATGAGCGCTACGCGTCGTGGGCGAAGTCGTCGGAGTGGCAGGGGGAGCTGCGCGAGATGGTGGAGGCGCGCTTCCGCACCAGGAGCACCGACGAATGGCTGAAGATCCTCATCGCCGCCGGCGTGCCCGCGGGGCGCGTGCAGTGGGGCGCCCCCGTCTTCGAGCACCCGCAGCTCATCGCCAACGGCGTGGTGATGCGATCGCGCCACCCGCGCGCGGGCGGCATGCGCACCATGGGCTTTCCCCTGCAGCTGCGGGGGACACCGGCCCGGCTGCGTCATCCGGCGCCCGCCCTCGGCGCCGACAGCCGCCGCCTCCTGATCGAGCTCGGGTACGGGACGGCGGAGGTGGCGCAGCTGGTGGCGACCAAGGTCGTGCGCGTCACGTGACGGCGATCCGCCTGCCGCAGCGCGGCTGGCTGTTCGACCTCGACGGCACCGTGTACCTCGGCGAACGCCTGCTGCCCGGCGCGGCGGAGACGATTGCCACCCTGCGCGCCGACGGGCGTCGCGTCGCTTTCCTCACCAACAAGCCGCTGCAGACGCGCGAGGCCTACGCGGCCAAGCTCACGCGGCTCGGTGTCGCCACCGTGCCCGACGCCGTCATCACCTCCTCGCTCGTGCTCGCGCGCCACCTCGCGAAGCTCGATCCCGGCGCGCCGCTCTTCGTCATCGGCGAGCCGCCCCTGCTCGCCGAGCTGCGCGCGCACGGCTTCGAGGTGCGAGCGGACGCGCGCGTGCGGTGGGTGGTGATCGCCTTCGACCGCACCTTCGATTACGCCAAGCTCACCATCGCGCTGCAGGCCTCGCGCGCGGGCGCGCGCCTCATCGCGACCAATCCCGATCGCACCTGTCCCACGGAGGACGGTGAGATTCCGGATTGCGCGGGGATGACGGCGGCGGTGGAGGCGGTGACGGGGCGCACGGTGGAGGCCGTGGTGGGCAAGCCCTCGCCGCTCATGCTGGAGGTGGCGCTCGAGGCGCTCGGCCTGCCCGCGCGCGAGTGCGCCATCGTCGGTGACCGCATCGAGACGGACATCGTCATGGGCAAGCGGCTCGGCCTCGCCACCGTGCTCGTGCTGAGCGGGATCACGCGCGCGGACGATCCGCGCATCGCGGAGATCGGTCCCGACCTCGTGCTACCATCCCTGCGGGAGTTGATGTCGTGACGCACGCACGCCCCCGCGCGCTGGCCGACGCCGACTACGACGTGGTCATCGTCGGCGGCGGAATGGCGGGCGCCGGCGCCGCGCGCGAGCTCGCCCTGCGCGGCCTCTCCGTCGCCCTCGTCGACAAGGGCGACTTCGCCTCCGCTACCACCTCGCTCTCCTCCAAGCTCATCCACGGCGGCCTGCGCTATCTCGAGCTCTTCGACTTCGCCCTCGTGCGCGAGTCGCTCACCGAGCGCGAGCGTCTGCAGCGCCTCGCCCCCCATCTCGTGCGGCCGCTGCCCTTTTTGGTGCCCATCTACCGCGGCGCCTCGCGCGGGCTCATCAAGGTGCGTCTCGGCATGGCGCTCTATGACTGGCTCACGCCGGGGCGCGATCGCGAGCGGTACCGCGTGCTGCGTCCGGTGGACGCGCTCAGCCTCGAGCCCGGCATCGCGCCCGACGACCTGCGCGGCGCCGGCTACTACTTCGACGACCTGCTCGTCTTTCCCGAGCGCTTGTGCCTGGAGAACGTGCTCTCCGCCTGCCGTCACGGCGCGCACGCGTTCAACTACGCGAAGGTGGAGGAGTTCGTGCGCGACGCGGCGGGCGTCACCACGGGCGTGAAAGTGCGTGATCTCCTCAGCGGGCGCGTGGCCACCCTCGGCGCCCGCATCATCGTCAACGCCACCGGACCCTGGGTGGACGACGTGCGCGCGGCCGCCCGCGTGAGCGAGCGTGGCGCGCGGGTGCTGCGAAGGACGAAGGGCATTCACTGCCTGCTGCCGAAGATGACGGATCACGCCATCTACCTGTCGACGAGCGACGATCGGATGATCTTCGTCATTCCGTGGCGCGAGTTCTCGCTCATCGGCAGCACCGACACCGATTTCGACGGCGACCTCGACCGCGTGCACGCCACCGGCGACGAGGTGCGCTACCTGCTCGGGGAAGCCCGCAAGGCGCTGCCCGACCCGCGCGTGAGCGCGCGCGCCGTCGTCTACACGTATGCAGGAGTACGGCCGCTGTCGTACGAGGAGGGCAAGCGCGCCTCCGACGTCTCGCGCGCGCACAAGATCGTGGCGGAGGCGGAGGGCCGCTTCCTGTCCATCACGGGCACCAAGCTCACGTGCTTCCGCAGCCTCGCGGAGGAGCTGGGCGATTCCGTCGTGCGGACCCTCGGGCGCGGGGGGCCCAGCCGCAGCGGCGGACTCACCCTCGACGGTGCCGACGAGGACGCCTCACGCGTGGAGGCGCGCGCGTGGATGGACGTCTCGGCCGAGATGGCGTCGAGCGGCCTCGGGCGCGACACGCTCGAGACGCTGGTGACCACGTACGGGCGCGTGTACCCGCGCGTGGTCGAGTTGACAGACAAGGTGGCGGGCGGCGCCGAGCGCCTGTGCCCGCACAACGCGGACATCGTGGCCCAGCTGCACCACGCGGTGCAGGAAGAGATGGCGGTGTCACTTCAAGACGTGCTCTTGCGGCGCACCGGCGTCGGCACCAGCGCCTGCCAGGGCGCGGACTGCGCGCAATCGATCGGCGAGCGCATGGCGGTCCTGTGCGGCTGGAGCGAGCGCAGGCTCACCGCGGAGCTGGACGCCTTCGCCGCCCACGTGGAGCGCTCGCACAAGTTCCGGGGATGAGGGCGCGCGGCGCTGGCGTTGCTGCGAGCGCGTTGACCGTCGCCCGCGCGGGCGGCGGCGGCAACCTGCGTCTTGCGCAGCGCCGAGGGCTGGATGGGCACACCAACTTTCTCGTCCGCAACCGGGAGCGCTTCGCCGCGCACGGCTTCGTCGTCGCCGTCGTCGACGCGCCGTCTGATCGGGCCACTGACGGCCTGACGCTCTTTCGCAGCACCGCCGGGCACGCGCAGGACGTGCAGGCGGTCATCGAGGCGTTGCGGCGGCTCAGCCCCGCGCCGGTGTGGCTGGTGGGGACCAGCATGGGCACGGTGTCCGCCGCCAACGCCGCCGCGCGGCTGGCGGGCGGATCGGGGGCGCCCGACGGTCTCGTGCTGTCGTCCAGCGTGACGCGGCCGAGCCGGCGCGAGCGCGAGTCGCTGGCGGACGTACGGCTGGGCGCGGTGGTGGTGCCCACGCTCATCGTCCATCACAAGGACGACGCGTGCCCGGTGACGCCCTACCGGGATGCCGCGGGGCTGGCCAAGGAGCTGAAGGCGGCGCCGCGGGTCGAGGTGGTAACGATCGAGGGCGGCGACCCCGCGCAGTCTCCCCCGTGCGAGCCGCTGTCGCCCCACGGCTTCCTCGGGCTCGACGCTGCCGTCGTCGAGCGCATCGCGCGCTGGATGGGCGCGCCCTGAGCCCGCCGAGCGGCGTGGTATAGTTCGGGCCCTTACAGCGTCCGATATCACGACAACGTCGACGATCCGGATCAGGAGGATTCCCCATGAAGATGCCGACGAAGCGCTGGGCCCGGTGGCTCGTGCTCGGATGCGTGCTCACCGCGCTGGCGCCCGTGCCCGCCCTCGCGAAGACGGAGATCCATTTCTGGCACGCGATGACGGGCCAGCTCAGCGAGGCGCTGGAGGCTCAGGTCAAGCAGTTCAACGAGAGCCAGGCCGACTACGAGGTGAAGCCGCTGCGCAAGGGCAGCTACGCGGAGACGCTCACCGCCGCCATCGCCGCTTACCGCCAGAAGAATCCGCCCCACCTCGTGCAGGTGTTCGAGGTGGGCACGCAGACGATGCTGCTCTCGGGCGCGGTGCACCCGGTGCAGGATCTGATGAAGGAGCAGGAGATCGCCATCAACTGGGGCGACTTCATCAAGCCCGTGGTCGGCTACTACATGAAGGACGGCAAGCTCTACTCGATGCCCTACAACTCGTCGACGCCGATCTTCTACTACAACAAGGACGCCTTCAAGAAGGCGGGCCTGGACCCCGAGAAGCCGCCCAAGACGTGGAAAGAGGTCGAGGAGTACTCGAAGAAGATCCTGGCCGCCAACGGGGCCAAGTGCGGGTTCTCCACGGGCTGGCCCTCGTGGACGATGATGGAGAACATGCACGCCACGCACGACCAGCCCTTCGCCACGAAGAACAACGGGTTCGGCGGCGTGGACGGCGTGGAGCTGCTCATCAACCGCGAGTTCGGACAGAAGCACGTGGGCCAGCTCGCGGCATGGCAGAAAGACAACCTCTATTCGTACGGTGGCCGTGGCGGCACCGCCGATCCGAAGTTCGTGAACGGGGACTGCGCCATGTATATCCAGTCCTCGGCCCTCATCGGCGGCTTCACGCGTGGCGTGAAGTTCGACTGGGGCACGGGCGAGCTGCCGCACTGGGGCGCGCCGTACAAGAAGGCGACCTCCATCATCGGGGGGGCCACGCTGTGGGTGCTCAAGGGCAAGCCTGCCGCTGAGTACAAGGGCGTGGCGCGCTTCCTGGAGTTCCTCGCCAAGCCCGAGACGCAGATGTGGTGGCACGTCAACACGGGCTATCTCGCCGTGTCCAACACGGCGGTGAAGAACCTCGAGCAGGGCTATCACTTCGTGAAGAACCCCAAGCAGTACACGGCCTTCGCGCAGCTCACGGGGCTGCCCCCCACGCCGCCCGCTGCCCTCGCCGGCAAGAAGACGGCGCCGCCCAAGCCCGAGCGCGTGGCCACCGCCAACAGCTCCGGCCTGCGCCTCGTCAACTTCGGGCAGATCCGCGACGCCATCGAAGCGGAGCTGGAGAACATCTTCGGCGGCAAGAAAACGGGGAAGCAGGGCCTGGACGATGCGGTGGCGAAGTCGAACGCGCTCCTCAAGGATTTCGCGGCGACGAACAAGCCGTAGCCGCAGGCGCGCCGTGAAGCGAACGGTCTTCCCGAACCGGTGGCTGCCCTACCTGCTGGTGCTTCCTCAGGTGGCGGTCACCGTCGTCTTCTTCTTCTGGCCCGCGTGGAAATCGTTGTACCTGAGCGTGTTCAAGTCGCCGCCCTTCGGCGGCCGCGACGTCTACGTCGGCCTCGACAACTTCAAGACCCTGCTCACCACGCCCGAGTATTACGACTCCGTCATCAACTCCTTCGTCTTCGCGGGGGGCGTGACGGGGCTCAGCGTGGCGGGCGGGCTCGTGGTGGCGGTGCTCGCCAACCAGAAGATCCGCGGGCTCGGCTTCTACCGCTCGGCGCTGCTGTGGCCGTACGGCATCGCGCCCGCGGTGGCGGGCATCATCTTCCTGTTCATGTTCCACCCCGCCTACGGCATCCTGCCCTACTTCGTGTCGTTCCTGATCGGCTATGAGTTCAACTGGCTGCTCAAGGGGTGGATCGCGATGACGCTGGTCATCCTCGCCACCGCGTGGACGCACGTCGGCTACAACATCGCCTTCTTCCTCGCGGGCCTGCAGGGGATTCCGGAGTCCATCATGGAGGCGGCCAATGTGGACGGCGCGGGGCCGGTGCGCAAGTTCACCGCCATCATCGTGCCGCTCATCTCCCCCGTCACCTTCTACCTGGTGGTCGTGAACATGGTGTTCGCCTTCTTCGGCTCCTTCGGCGTCATCCACGCCGTCACCCAGGGCGGGCCGGGCAACGCCACCGAGATCATGGTCTTCAAGCTGTGGAAGGACGGGTTCATCGGCCTCAACCTCGGCTCTTCCGCCGCGCAGTCGGTGATCCTGATGGCCGTCGTCATCGGCCTCACCATGTTGCAGTTCCGCTTCGCCGAGAAGAAGGTGACGTATTAGCAGCACCCCTAGTGCCACCCGTAGTGTCGCCCGTAGTGTCACCGTAGACGCGCTGCGCGCGCGCACGCTGGCCGCCCCCCGCGTGGTGGTGGCGGAGCGCCGTCGCCGTCGGCCGCTCTCGTCGCTGGTCGTGCATGCGTTGCTGCTCGCGTGCGTGGCCGTCATCGCCTTCCCGCTCTACTACGCTTTCGTGATCTCCACGCAGGAGCTCACGGAGGTCGTGCAGCGCCCGCCGCGGCTGCTGCCCTCCGGTCACCTCATCGAGAATTACGTCGCCGCGTGGCACAAGGCGCACATGGGCCGGCTCCTCGTGAACTCCACCATCGTGGCGGTGGCGGTGGCGGTGGGCAAGATCGCCATCTCGATGCTCTCCGCCTTCGCCATCGTCTATTTCAACTTCCGGGGCCGGCAGCTCGTGTTCTGGATGATCTTCATGACCCTCATGCTGCCCATTCCGGTGCGGATCCTGCCCACCTACGAGGTGGTGGGTAACCTCGGATGGCTGGACAGCTTCGCGGGCCTCACGGTGCCGCTCATGGCGTCGGCGACGGCGACGTTCCTCTTTCGGCAGTTCTATCTCACCATCCCCAACGAGCTCGCGGAGGCCGCGCAGCTCGACGGGGCGG
>JBKKCN010000493.1:0-3698 GCA_046712525.1 Candidatus Rokuibacteriota bacterium | reverse complement strand
TCACGAAGCCGACCACGGGCGGTGGAATCTTCTACAGCCTCCTCACGGCGACGCTGGCGGTGCAGACGCTTCTGGACGGATTTCGCGTGGGACGGCTCGACGACGAAGTCCTCAGTGCCTACGAGAGGCGCTGGAGTGACCGGCTCGGGCAGGAGCTTCGGATCGCGGAGTGGTTGCGTGGCATGGCGGCGAAGTGCACGGATCGGGACATCGACGCCCTCATCCACGCGATGGCGTCGGACGATGTGCGGGCGCTCATCCGGACCACCGCGAAGTTCAACTGGCATCGGGACCTGATCGTGGCGATGCTGCGACAGCGAGGCATCAAGGCGCTGTTGGTTCGGGCCTTGTTCCGCTGAAGATCACCTGGCATCTCAACACCGAGCATCGCCATCCCTTCGGTCCCGTGTCCCCGGATCCCGAGCGCGCTGATCCCATCGGGTTTCCGCCACCGTGGCCGGACCGACCATGGGTGTACGGCGTCATGGTCGCCTCCGCGAACGGCGTGGTGGCGTGGGACCGGCGCCACATCATCGATGATCCCGTCCTCGCCGTCCTCGGGGGTGATCAGACCCGAGCGGAGCGCATTGCTGACCGGCGGCTGATGCGAGTGCTGCGCTGTTACGGCGACGTGTCCGTGGGCGCGCAGACGCTCCGCGACCAGCCGCACCTGGTGCAGACCCCGCAGGAGCCGGGCGAGGAGCCGGCGCCGGAGTTGTATCGCTTCCGAACGGATCACACGCTGCCGTACCACCCGCGTACGATCGTGTACTCGCTGTTCGGCCGCCTGCCGCTCGGCAATCCGGTGTTTCACACGCCGGGACTCGAGGTCATCGTGATCACGGGCGAACGAGGCGTCGCAGAATTACTGCGGCGAGGGGATACCGGGTTGACGAAGATCGTCGAGCCGCTTCCGGACGCGGCGGCGTTGCGTCGAGCGCACCAGCGCCTGTTCGCCGAGCACGGCGTCCGGTACCTGGCCTGTGAGGGCGGCGAGACTATCCTCCGGGCACTCCACTCCGCCGGGGTGCTCGACGAGGTGTTCTTGACCACCACCGATGCGGTGGTCGACACCACCGCACACCAGGGCGTGCTGACCGTCCAGGACTTCGAGGGCGAAGGAGCCGCGCTCATCGCCGAAGGGCGGATCCGCCCTGACAGCGGGTGGCTCTTTCGCCGCTGGCGGCTGAATGCCCGTTAGAGGCAGCGGGCGCGTCCACCGCTCTATTCTTGCGGTGTACGCGCGACCTTTCGGTACGATCGAGGAATGCAGCGCCCATCGTCCTCACGACTTCGGCCCGAGCAGATCGAGATCCTTGCCGCCCAGGCCCGGGATGTGGGCGCCGTCCACACCGCCGTGGACGAGTTCATCAGGATGGTGAACGTGACCCAGGTGTGGAAGCATTGGCACAAGCCGGTCCTGATCGTCGTTGCCCGCGACGCGCCCGAGCATTACGAATGTCTGCGCGAGGCCTTCAGTGCCGCGCCGTGGGCGGATGTGGTGATCGATCGACGGGGCGCCGACAGTGTTCCCGCCGCCGATGATCGCCGGCGCCTTGACCTCCGGCTGCACAGCGCCACGGCGGACCGCCTGCGGCCGTGGGCGATCGTGCACGCTGATCGCATCGAAATGGACGCAGCACCGGGTGTTTCCCCGCCGTCGAGGCGCGACGCGTTCAGAGCACTGCCGAGGCTGCTGCGTTGGACCTGGAACACCGGGTGGAATATCGGGCGGGCCGTGGCGAGCCACACGCTCCCGCGCGGCTAGGAGGGGTTGGCCGTCGGGTAAATCACCGCGTCGGCTTCGCGATACGCCCACGCGACGCCTTCCGCATCCACCACGCGTACCTTGCCCCCGCACTGCGCCGCCAGCTCCTGCGCCTTGATGTTGCGTCGCACTTCGCTCGCGAGCGTGTTGAGGCGGTGGTACGCCTCCGAGATCGTGCGCCCGAGCGTGGTCACGCCATGGCTTTCCATCACGATCGCGTTCGTGTCCGCGATGAACCCTGCCAGGGGAGCCACGTCCAGCTCCACGTTGACGTGGGACGGAAGCACGCGGGGGGGCTTGCCCATGACGAGCGGAAACTCGATCGACAGCACCTGCAGCTCGCTGAAGGCGCCGCTGGCGAAGAAGGCGATCGTTTCGTCGTGATGGACGTGGATGACGGCGTTGATGTCCGGCCTCAGGCGTAGGATCTCGCGGTTCAGCTGATGGCCGACGCTGGTGGGCACCGTGCCGTGCAGCAGGCGCGGAGTGGGAATGTCGGTGATGACGATATTGTCGGCGGTCGCCTCTTCCAGCGACACACCGGAGTGTTTCGTATAGACGACGCCGTGCTCGTAGCCGGGCTGGGGCCGGCGGATGGCCATGTTACCGAGCGTGTTGTGGACGTAGCCGCGGGACACCAGCATGCGGGCGTAAGTCAGGAAGAGATCGCCGACGTGCGGATCGAAATCCATGAGCGGCCTCCTGTGCAGCCCCTGTGATTTCACTATACTCTGCGCCATGACTTCTCCCCGCCTTCCTTCGTACCTCGTGCTCCCCGCGCTCTGCACCGCGGTGGTCGCGGCCGGTGCGCTCGCCCTCGCCGGCTTCGGGTATCGCTGGGGGATGTGGGGCTTCCCGACGGCCTTCATCATCTTCCGCGTCGTGGTCTTCGTCGGCGGCGCCGCGGGCGTGCTCGCCCTCGCCGGCCTCGTGACGGCCCTCGCCGGCCGCCGCTGGCCGACGGCGATGCTGGCGGCGGCGGCCGTGGTGATCGCCGGGGTCACTGTCGCCGTTCCACTCTCGTTCTCGCGGCAGGCCGCTGCCGTGCCGCCCATTCATGACATCACCACGGACACGGCGCACCCACCGCCCTTCGTCGCCCTGCGCCAGGCGCGTGCGTCGGCGCCGAACGGTGCCGACTACGGCGGGCCCGCCGTGGCCGCGCAGCAGGAGCGGGCGTATGCCCACCTCGCCCCCCTGCGATTCCCCGCGGCCGTGGAGCCGGTGTTCGCCGCCGTCGTCAAGGCGGCTCGCGCGTCGGGCTGGGAGGTGGCGGCGGCCGTCCCCGGGGAGGGTCGGCTGGAGGCGACGGCGACGACGCCGTGGTTCGGGTTCAAGGACGACGTCGTCGTCCGGGTCGTTCCTGATGGCGGGGGCACGAAGGTCGACGTGAGGTCCGCCTCGCGCGTGGGTCGCAGCGATCTCGGCGTGAACGCACGTCGCATCCGCGCCTTCGGTGAAGCCCTGCGAGAGGCCGTGCGCTGATCGAATACATGGGGGGCCTCGAAGGGCCCGATTGACTCAGATGGGGGGCTCGACGGCCCCCCAAGCCCCCCGCGCTCGGCAGCGCCGCGGCAAAAGCCGCGGCGCTCCTCGATGCCGCGGCTTACCGACCGATCTGTTTCACCACGTGATCGATGCGGGCGGCGTCGACGGGGTCGAGGTCGAGAAACCAGAAGGCGGCGCCGTCCGGATCGACGCGTACCACGAGGCCGAGGACGTCGATGGGCCGGCCACGGTCCGGAAGGCTGAACGACAGCCTCGGCGTCAGCCCGCGGTGGATCATCTCGTCGGTGCGCGCTTTCATGCCGGAGGCGCTGAGCTCGATACAGATCGCGCTCCACGTTCGCTGCTTGTGCGACATGCGGACGGGGAGCGAGGTGCGAACGCGGCGCGCGGGCCGGCGATCGGGCATGCCGCCCGTCATTCG
>JBKKCN010000492.1:0-3696 GCA_046712525.1 Candidatus Rokuibacteriota bacterium | reverse complement strand
AGCGCGCCGCCCATCTCGGTTTCGCACTCGTGAACCGCGCCACCGGCGAGCTACTCGAGGGCACAGTTTCTTAGGAGGTCGCAATATCGAGGAGCGTCACGGCTTTGCCGGGACGCTGCCGAGCGTTTGGGGGCTTGGGGGCCCTTCGAGGTCCCCATCCAGCGAGATCGCGTGGCCCTGCCACGTCGCAGGGAGCGAGGGACGAGCCAACGACGGAGATGGGCGTTTTTCGGCGCCCTACGCGGACTTCATGACGATTTGCGTGCGGCGGCATCGGGAGCAGAGTCCCATCTCAACGGTCAGACCCATCAGCTGGTGTCTCAGCATGCTGATCTGACTTGCGGGCACGTCGATGAACTGCGCGAGGCAGGCGACACACACGTATTCGGGATGCGTCTTCAGGTAGTTCGTGATCAGGTTACGTTGCCAATCCATATACGCATCGCCCTCACCTTGCTCATGATCCTGTGCGGCCACGCTCGACACTCCTCCTCGAAGTCGCGGTAAAGACGTGAGGCTCCAGCAAGCAGGATGCCGTGACGCATTCTGGAGATTTCTCTATGAAGTGGCGTTCTCATGTGTCACGCGTCCGACAGTCATGACGAACAGTCGTCGATCTCGACGGACGTGGCAACGCGGTGGCTCGCGGTCGTCGCAGCCCGTAACATCGGTCCGGGAGGACGACGCATGCCGCAATCGAGAACGGTGACCGTGTCTATCGGCAGGCCGCTGCGGCACGTGTACGACTTCGTCGTCAACCCCGAGAACCTGCCGAGATGGGCGGCGGGCCTCGGCCGGTCGGTGAGTCAGGTGGACGGCCGGTGGATCGTGCAGACGTCGTCGGGGCCTCTCGGCATCCGGTTCGTCGATCGGAACGAGCTCGGCGTCCTCGATCACCGGGTGACGCTGGAGTCGGGCGAGGAGATCCTGGTGCCCATGCGCGTGGTGGCGAACGGGACGGGCAGCGAGGTGATGGTGACGCTGTTCCGCCTGGCGGGGATGTCGGCGGAGAAATTTGCCGAGGATGTCACATTGGTGGAGCGCGATCTGAAGACCTTGAAGCGGACGCTGGAGGGGAAAGGGACCGATGCCTGACGAGAGAACGCTGGAGACGGAGGCGACGGAGCTGCTGCGCACACTCATCCGCAACGCGTGCGTCAATACCGGCGAGGTGGCATCGGGCCACGAGGCCAAGAGCGTGGAGGCGCTCGAGGACTACTTCGCGGGCTCGGGTCTCTCCTGCGAACGCTACACCTCGCAGCCCGGGCGCACCAGCCTCGTCACGCGCATCGAGGGGAGCGACCCCAAGGCGCCCACGCTGCTGCTGATGGGCCACACCGACGTCGTGCCCGTGAATCCCTCCGGCTGGCAGCGTGACCCCTTCGCGGCCGAGCTCGTGGACGGTATCGTGTGGGGCCGCGGCGCCATCGACATGCTGAATCTCACCTCCACCATGGCGGTGGCCACGCGGCGGTTGAGGACGAGCGGCTTCACGCCGCGGGGCACGCTCATCTACCTGGCCGTCGCCGACGAGGAGGCGGGCGGCGTCTACGGCGCCGGGCACATGGTCGAGCACGAGTTCGATGCCGTGAAGTGCGACTACGTGATCACCGAGAACGGCGGCGTGCCCATCCCGACGCCGTCGGGCCATCGGCTTCGCGTGGCGGTGGGCGAGAAGGGCGGCAACTGGCGGCGACTGATCGTGCACGGGACACCCGGGCACGGCTCGCGGCCCTTTCGAACCGACAATGCGCTCGTGACGGCGGCGAAGGTCGTGCAGCGCCTGGCCGAGTACCGGCCGAAGGCGCGCATCCTCGACGCGTGGCGCGCCTACATCGAGGCCCTCGAGCTCGATCCGACAATCACCAAGGGGCTCACCGATCCCGAGCGCGTGTGGGAAACGGCGTGCGCGCTCGACGACGTGGTGCTCGCGCGCGAGGCGCACGCATGCACGCACACGACGTTGTCGCCCAACATCGTCCACGGCGGCACGAAGGTGAACGTGATCCCGGACCGCGTCGAGATCGACGTCGACATCCGGACGCTGCCGGGCGTCGCGGCTCACGAGGTGGAGGCGATGCTGAAGGAGGCGCTCGGCGATCTCGCCGCGCGCGTGACCATCGAGCCGGGACCGAACCGCCGCCGCGAGGGCTCCATCTCGCCCATCGACACGCCGCTCTTCGCCGCCATCTCGCGCGTGGCCTCGGCCCTCATGCCGGGCAGCCGCGTGGTGCCCGCCCTCGGCACCGGCGGCACCGACGGAAAGTTTTTCCGCTGGCGCGACATCCCGTCCTACGGCTTCGGCCTGCACTCCACCCGCATCCCGCACACGGAATACCCGGTGATGTTCCACGGCAACGACGAGCGCGTGGACACGGAAAGTCTGAAGCTGTCCGCCCTCATGTGGGAGACGCTCTGCCGGGACTTCCTGCGCTGAGCGTCTCCGCCGGCGGCGCGCGCGGCCGCCGGCCCGCGATCGTCGAGGTGCTGCTGGAGCCGACCTACCGCCGGCTCTGGGCCTCGGGCTTCTGCGTGAACGTCGTGCGCTGGATGGACATCGTCACGCTCGGATGGCTGGCGCTGCAGCTCACCGGCTCGCCGTTCATGGTGGCCGTCGCCGCCTTCGCCCGCACGGCGCCCTTGATGGTGGTGGGTCCTTTCGCGGGCGTGCTGGCCGACCGCGTCGCGCGCGGGCGCGTGCTGGTCGTGACCCAGGCGGCGGGACTCGCCACTGCGCTCGTGCTCGCGGTGCTCTTCAGCAGCGGGGCGGGCGACTACTGGACGCTCGTGGCACTCGAGGTCGTGTTCGGCCTCGTGTGGTCGCTCGATTTTCCCGCGCGCCGCGCCGCGCTCTACACGGTGCTGGGGGCGTCGCGAGTGGCGCAGGCGGTGTCGCTGGAGACCGTGTCGATGCAGCTCGCCAAGATGCTGGGGCCGCTCGCGGCCGGGCTCTGCCTCGCGCGCCTGGGCCCGGCCGCCGCCTTCGCGGTGATGGCGGCGGTGTTCGCGACCGGGCTCGTCGTCTCCGCCGGACTTCACGGGCGGCTCGGCGGCGCCGTGTCGGGCGTGCCCGTCTCCGTGGCCGCCAGCCTGCGCGCGGGCCTGCACGCGGCGTGGAACGAGCCCACCATCCGCGCCGTGCTGCTGGTGACCATCGCCATGAACGTGCTCTTCTTTCCGTACCAGCACATGCTGGCTGTCTTCGCGCGTGACGTCCTCGCCGTCGGCCCCGCCGCCCTCGGCGCCCTCGTCGCCGCCGACGGGTGCGGAGCGCTGCTGTGCGCGCTCGCGATCGCCGCGCGGCGCGGCCGGTTCTCCCACCGGACGCTCTTTGCCGCAGCAGTGCTCGTGGCGCCGCTGCTCCTGATCGCGCTCGCCGGGTCGCGCCGGCTCGCGGTGTGCGTCGTCATCCTCGTCGTGATAGGGGCGGCGGAGTCGGCGTTCGCGGCCATGCAGGGCACGCTCGTGCTACTGTCCGCGCCAGAGCACGTCCGGGGCGGGGCCATCGGGATCCTGTCCGCGTGCATCGGAACCCAGCCCGTGGGCACGCTGATGATCGGCCTGCTCGCGGCCAGCGTGGGCGCGCCGCTGGCGTTCAGCGTGAACGCGGTGATCGCGCTCGCGGTGATCATCCCCCTTGCGGTGGCGCACCCCCCGCGGGGGGGGGGGGGAGGCGCCAACCGCGCCCACACCAGA
>JBKKCN010000491.1:0-6874 GCA_046712525.1 Candidatus Rokuibacteriota bacterium | reverse complement strand
CGGGATGTCGGCATAGCCGCCGATCTCCTCGAACACCGCGCGCCGCACGAAGATGCCCTGGTCTCCCGTGGAGATTCCCGACAGACGCGAGCGCTGGTTCATCATCCATCCCACGACGGCAAGGAGCGGCCGCGGGCTGTCGATCCGGACGTCGAAGCGGCCGCCCATGATGGTGGGATCGGCGAGTGCCGCCTCGATGGCGGCACCGGCGCCGTCGGGTAGCCGCGTGTCCGCATGCAGGAAGAGCAAGGCGGTACCCGTGGCGGCGCCGGCGCCGGCGTTCATCTGGCGTGCGCGTCCTCGCGGTCCCGCGATCAATCGCACACCCGTGTAGCGCGCGACGACGTCGCCGCTGCCGTCATCGCTGCCGCCGTCCACGACGACGACCTCCACGCCCGGCTCGCGGGCGAGGAGGTCCGGCAGCAGGCGGGCGAGGTGGGCGACTTCGTTCAGCGTGGGGATCACGACGGACAAGCGCGCCACGTCACTCGGGCGGCAGCAGGGCGATGGCGTCATACCACGCGACGGCCCGCTCGCCCGTGTCGTCCGTGTCCGTCATCACCGCCACGCCCGCGATGCGCGGCGGCGCCGAGCCGAACGCCCGCCGGTAGTCGTCGAGCACGTTGCGTGTCTCCGTAAGCCAGCGGCCGACGTCGGCGCCGCCGCTGCGAACGACGATCATCTTCGCGCGGTCGGTGTACGCGTTGTCGAGCGTGGTGCCGGGCGGCAGGCGATTGTCCCAGATGTAGTTCAGCACCGCGAGCGGCGGATAGGCGCCGTAGAGCAGCCGGTAGGCGCCGTACTTCGTCTTCTCCCACGCCGTGGCGTGGGCAGGGTCGTAGCGAAAGGCGACGTAGATCCGCGCGGGATAATCGTCGCCCTCCTTCGTGCGCGCGTCCCCCTTTACGAGCACGTTGGCGACCTTCCAGCGCCACGTCAGCCGCGGGTAGGCGCGCGGATCGACGTCGAGCGGGCGATAGAGGCCGGACGCGGAGGCGTCGCTCTCCGCCTTCAGCACCCAGCCGTCGCCGTCGCGCACCACCGTGTAGCGGGTGGCGCGCGGGATCTTCTTGAACGCCAGCGGCTCCCATCCCGCGGGCAGGGCGGCGGGGTCCGCGGGCGCGGTAAAGCGGCCGACGTCGATCGCCTGCGACGCGGCGCCCGCCGCCGTGACGAGCGCGAGCACGGCGAAGATGACGGCCGCCGCCCGCATCTATCGCCGCCAGGCCAGCCAGCGGGCGAGCAGCCTCTTGACCCGCGGAGTCAGCCGCGTGCGCTGGTAGGCGTCGCCCAGCTTGCGGATGGCCTCCGCCTGCGTGGGGTACGTGTGGATGACGGACGCGAGAGCGCCGAGGCCGATGCCGCGCGTGATGGCCAGGGTCAGCTCCGGCAGCATCTCGCCCGCGTGGCGCGCGACGATGGTGGCGCCGACGATGGTGTCGGTGCCCGCCCGCACGTGCACTTTCACGAAGCCGTCCGTCTCGCCGTCGAGCACGGCCCGGTCAACCTCGTGCAGCTCCTGCACGAACGTGCGCACGGCGATGCCGCGCGCCTGCGCCTGCGGTTCGTCGAGGCCGACGTGGGCGACCTCGGGATCCGTGTATGTGCACGAGGGAACGATGAGCCGGCTTGCTCGGGCGCGCCCCAGAAAGAGCGAGTTCTGGATGACGATGCGCGCCTGGAAGTCGGAGTTGTGCGTGAACTTCAGAGGCGAGCACACATCGCCGGCGGCAAAGATCTTCCGGTTCGTCGTCTGCAGCCGGTCGTTCACGCGCACCCCGGCCTGGACGTCGTACTCCACGCCCGCCCGCTCCAGGCCCAGCCCCTCGACGTTCGGCTTGCGTCCCACGCCCACGAGGATCGCGTCGGCCACCAGCGTGACACTTCCGGCGGCGGTTTCGACGTGAAGCCGGCGCTCGCCGCTCGCGGCGCGCTCGACCCCCTTGATGTTGTTAAGGAGTAAAAGCCTGACCCCATCTCGCTCCAGCGCGGCCGTCACGCGGGCGGCAGCATCGGGGTCCTCGCCCGCGAGCACGCGGGCTTCGGTCTCGAGGAGGGAGACGTGGGCGCCGAGGCGTGCGAACGCCTGCGCCAGCTCGCAGCCGATGGGGCCCGCGCCGATCACCGCGAGACGGGCGGGAAGCTTGGTGAGGTCGAACACCGTTTCGTTCGTGAGGTATCCCGCATCCGCGAGCCCGGGGATCGGGGGAGCCGCCGCCCGCGCGCCGGTGGCGATGACCGCGTTGCGAAATCGTAGCGTGCGGCCGCCGACGTCCACGGTGTCGGAACCGGAGAATCGCCCTTCGCCGAGAAACACGTCCACACCGAGAGCCTTGAAGCGCGCGGCGGAGTCCGCGACGCTGATGGAGGCGCGCAGCCGCCGCAGGCGGTCCATGACGGCTGCGAAGTCGACGGTGACCCCGTCGGGCACGCGGACGCCGAACTCCCCCGCCCCGCGCACATCGGCCCACGCGCGCGCGGCACGGATGAGCGCCTTGGAGGGCACGCAGCCGACGTTCAGGCAGTCGCCGCCCATGAGGTCGCGCTCCACCAGCGCCACGCGCGCGCCCAGTCCCACCGCGCCCGCCGCCGTCACGAGACCCGCGGTGCCGGCGCCGATGACCACGAGGTTGTAGCGGGACGCCGGCTCGGGGTTCACCCAGTCGGGCGGCCGCACGCGGCTGAGGAGCGTCTGGTCGTGCCCGTCGCGGGGCGCGGTCACGGGCGCGCGATCCGCTTGTCGAGGGCGGCGCGCGCCACGCGCGTCACGTACACGGTGACGGCGACGGTGGCTAGCAGGCCCACGGCGTAGAGCGCCCACTCGGCGGGCGTGCGCGCGCGCGCGCCCGCTCCCGCGAGCGTGCCCGCCAGCGAGCCGATGTACACGTACATCGCGATGCCCGGGATCATCCCCACGGCGGTGGCGAGCACGAAGTCGCGCGCGGACACGCGCGTCAGGCTGAAGGCGTAGTTGAGCAACACGTAGGGAAACGCGGGGGACATCCGGGTGAGCCCGACGATCTTCCACCCCTCGCGCGCCACCGCCTCGTCGATGGCCGAGAACTTCGGGTTGCTCTCGATGCGGCGCGCCACCCAGCCGCGCGCCAGGTAGCGGCCGATGAGAAAGGCCGCGGTGGCGCCCAGGGTGGCGCCCACCCACACCGCGACGAAGCCGCGCGCGACGCCGAAGACGGCGCCCGCGCCCAGCGTGAGGACGACCGCGGGCAGGAGCAGGACGGCCGCTGTCACATACAGGACGACGAAGACGACCGGCCCCCAGGGCCCGAGGCCCGTGATCCACGCAAGGCCGGCGCGCAGCAGCGCGGGCGCGTCCACGGCACGCGCGGCGACGAGCAGCGCGAGCGCGACCGCCACCCACAGCGCAATCGTCCAGCGCGAGGACGAGGTGCGGCCCGCGCGCGTCATGCGAACCGGTGCCGCTTCCATCGATAGCCCGGCTCCACGATGGTGCCCGGCTCCGTCACCGTCTCCAGCGCCGCCAGCGCGTCGAGGAGAATCGTGCGCTGCTGCGCCGTCGCGAAGGCCTCACCCATGGGATGGCCGAACGGATAGCGCAGGTACACCGCGCGCGGCGGCTTGACCTTTCGCGTGATCTCCTTCTGGAGCGTGATGCCGACGGTGGGAATGCCCGCGGCCTCGATCGCGCGCTGGACCAGACCCACGGTCTGGTTGCACAGCCCTCAGGCGGGTGTGAGGACGACGGCCTGTGCGCCGTCGGCGCGCAGGCGGCGCGCGATCTCCGGCGCCGTCGTCTCCATCAGCGTCCGCACGTGAGGGCCATCGACGTGGCCCATGAGCGAATAGACCCGCGGCGCCACGCCGCCCACGCGTCCCTCCGCCGACAACTCTCGAAGACGGTCCACCGGCAGCACCACGTTGAGGTCGCGATCGGCCGCGGAGTGATCGTAGTACTTGTGCGTGATGGTGACGTCGCCCCGCGGCGCGTCGACGGGCACCACCCGGAAGGTGGGATCGCCGTCGGGATCGGTCATGTCGAAGGGCGGGTCCGTCTTCAGGTGGACACCGGCGGTGGTCACGAGCGCGATGACGGCTTCACGCACCGGCGTGCGCAGCGGCGTCCACGGCACCGACCGCGACTCCACGAATCCCCGCCGCCGCGCCCAGGCCTCACCCAGCCACGGCAGCCGCTTGAAGAGCTGCACGGCCACGCGGTTACCGACGTCGCCCAGTGCCACCTCAGAACTTTCCGCGTCCACGCTCTTTGGCGGGCAGGTTCTCCAGGCAGGTCGTCCACCACCCCGTGCGAATGGTCTCCGCGAACTCCAGCGGCAGGCCTTCGCGCTCGATCTCGCGCGCCAGCGTCTCCGCGTCATAGTGCACGGGCACGAACTCGACCTCGAGATCGGGCGTGGCGGTGAGGATCGTGTACCAGCCGTTGGTGGCGCCGTCGTTCTCGGGACGGCCGATGACACCCACGTTGATCGCGTGCGCGGAGTCCGCCAGGGCGCGGTGCCATTTCATGCCCGTGTGGGTGCACAGCAGGACGTCGGCATCGCCCTCGCGCAGCATCCGTGTCAGCAATCCGCTCGGCGTGGCAGAGTCCCACAGGAACTCGTTGATGGCGCGCGGCGAGCCGTGACACATGAGCAGCCGGTGATCGCCGAGCGCCAGGCGGCGGTGGCCCGGCAGCGTGGCCAGCCACGCGCGGTTGTCCGCGGAGGTGCCTGCGAGCGTGTACGCATAGGCGATGCGCGCAAAGTGGTTGTCACGCGGGTCGGTGTAGCCGCAGCCGCAGTCGTCACGGCCGGCGGCGAGCGCCTCGTCGTAGTTGCCCTGCACCATCTGTACGCCCGCCTCGCGCAGCAGCGGGTAGACGCGATCCGGATGGGGACCGAAGCCCCCCACGTCGCCGAGGCAGAATACGGCCTCCACGTCGCGCGCCCGCGCGTCCTCCAGCATGGCGCGCAGCGAGGGGGCATTGCTGTACACGCCGCCGAAGACGGCGATGCGCCGGTATCCGCTCACGCGTTCCGGCACGTCATCCCCGTCTGGTGACACGTCACGCAGGCGGCGTGGTAGAGCGGTGCGGCGCGGAATGACTCTTCCACGCTCGACTCCGACAGGCGCGCGCCGGGCAACCCCGCCAGGATCGGACAGGCGTACACGCCGCCGGAGGCGATCACGCGTGTCTCCGCGCATTGCAGGAGGCCGCGATCGAAGCCGTCCAGCGCCGCTTCGGTGAGGCGCGGGCCGCCGGCAACCTCCATGCGGCCGATGGGCAGCACGGGCAGGATCTTCACGCGCGGCCGCGTCACGCCCTGCGCGAGGAGAAAATCGCGGAAGCGCCCGTACATGCCCGTCGCCTGCGGCCCCTCGGCGGTGAGCAGGTCGGTGGCAGTGATGATGGGCAGCAAGCCCCGCTCGGAGAGGAGGCCCACGGCGCGCACCGCCTTCGCCCACGCGCCCGCCCCGCGAATGCGGTCGTTGCGGGCGGCGTCAACGTCGTCGAGGCTCACGCGGATCTCGAGCGAATAGGCGGCGGCGGTCGCGAGCGCCGTAAGGGCGTCCGCGATGGCCGGCGTGATCACGGTGCCGTTCGTGAGTACGGTGGTGGGCGCCACCGTCAGGCTCTGCTCGAGCAGCGGCAGGATGTGGCGGTGCAGGAAGGGCTCGCCGCCGGTGAAGTAGATCTCCTTGACGCCCAGGCGCGCGGCATCGGCGATCGCCCGTCGGGCGGTATCGACGTCGAGCGGCTGGAGCCACGGCTCCTTGGGGCCGCTCGCGTTGAGACAGTGGGTGCACTCGAGGTTGCACCAGGTGCCCGTGAGCTGGATCCAGAGCGCGCTCAAGCGCACGAAGGGCGCCACGGGGGCGCCCGCCGTCTCCGGGGACAGTACCGGCAGCGCGTGCTTCATCCTCGCTACGTTACACCTCTGAAGACGGCCCGGTTGTCATAGCCGTGTGAAGCGCGCTCTCGAATCTCCCGGACTGTCTTCCTCACCGAGCCCGCCACCACGTTCATCGGCACCCTGCCGTACGTCTGGCTCCCCGCCTTCCTGGTGCCGCTCGCGGTGTGGCTACACGCCGCCTCCATGATGCGGAGCGGGGCTACTTCAGCGAGGTGAAGGTGAAGGCGCGGATGATGTGACGCTGGGCCACCACGAAGACGGCGAGCACGGGCGCCACCACGAACATGCTGCCCGCCATGATGATGTGCCAGCGCGCCCCCGTGCCCTCTTCTCGCAGCATGGCGACGCCGACGGGAAGCGTCCGCACCGCGTCGTTGGTCGTCATCACCAGCGGCCAGAAGAAGTCGTTCCAGTGGTAGACGATGCTGAAGAGCGAAAAGGCGATGATGGTGGGCTTCGCCATGGGCACGAGGATGCGGAAGATGATCGTCAGCACGCCGGCGCCGTCCACGCGCGCCGCATCCACGATGTCGTCGCTGATCTGCATGAAGGCCTCGCGGATGAGGAAGGTGCCGAGGGCCGACACCGCGTAGGGCAGGATGAGCGCCGCGTATGTGTTCACGAGGCCCAGGTGCGAGAACATGATGTAGAGCGGCACGAAGCGCACCTGCGGCGGCACGATGAGACAGGCGATGACGACGAGAAAGCACGCGTCCCGTCCGCGGAAGCGCAGCTTGCTGAAGGCGAAGGCGGCCAGGCAGGCAAACAGGAGCTGGCAGACGAGGATACCGATCGTCTGCACGGCGTTGTTCACGAAGTAGTGCAGGAAGGGCCCCGAGTTCCACGCCTTGGCGTAGTTGTCCCACCGGGGCGGCCACGGCAGCAGCGTGGGCGGAAACTGCGTGACGGACTGCAGATCCTTGAGCGACGTCGTCACCATCCACAGGTAGGGAAACACCTCCACGAGGGCGACGGCGGCGAGC
>JBKKCN010000490.1:0-5761 GCA_046712525.1 Candidatus Rokuibacteriota bacterium | reverse complement strand
TTCGTGCTGTCGCACTACGTCCGCGTTGGCGTGGAGGAGCTCGACCAAGACAAGCTCACGCCTCTCCTGCGGCTGAAGTACCACAACTCCATTGCCGACGCCCTGGCCGATCTGGGAAGGGCGGAGGACATTGGACGGGTCTTCGCAGGCTTCCAGAAGTACCTGTATCAGCAACAGGCGGTCGCATGACGTGCAGCGCACGACAAACCCTGTGACATCGCATGGCGCTGCGCTTCGTATGGGACCTTGCGAAGGCGACGGCCAACGAACGCAAGCACCGGGTCGGCTTCCAGGAAGCCACGACTGTCTTCGACGACAGCCTAACCGTGACGATTCCGGACCCGGATCACTCGCACGACGAGCAACGCTTCCTGCTGCTTGGCTTGTCGAGTGCTGGGCGGCTGCTCGTCGTCGCTCATACCGAGCGGGAAGAGTCGATCCGCATCATCAGCGCACGGCGGGCGAACCGCCGAGAGAGACGGACTTATGAAGAAGAGAGCGAAGCGCTCAGCTGATCGAGACACCATGCGGCCCGAGTACGACTTCCGCGGCGGCGTCCGAGGCAAGTACGTCTCCCGGTACCGGGACGGCACGAACGTAGTCGTGCTGGATCCCGACGTCGCCGCCGCCTTTCCGAATGCCGATGCCGTAAATCAAGCGCTCCGAAAGCTGCTGGACGTAGTTCCGGCGCCGCGGACGAAGTCGCGCGTACGTCTGACCACCCGCTCGAACGGGCCGGGTAGTCGCGTTGCTCGCACTCCGGCCACCGAGCGTGGGCGATAGACCCAAGGCCGGCGGGGCGATCGAAACCAGAAGATGGCTGGACGGAGCACGCGAGTTGAGCTGATTGACAATCGCGGACCGAACACACTGCTGTCGACGCTGCGCACCTTGCTAGGCAAGGCCGCTGGCGTTGATATCCAGGTCGCTTTCGCATCTGCGCAGGGGGTCGGACTCCTACTCCCGTCTCTCAAGCAGGCGGCCGTACGCGGCCAGATTCGAATCGTGACTGGACTCTATCAGGCCGTGACGGAGCCCGCGGCCCTGTGGCTGCTCTTGAAGGCGCAGCAGCAATCGAACGGACGCCTCGCCGCTCGGTTGGCCAGGGACCTTCGCTTCCACCGCAAACTCTACGTGTTACGAGACGGCACTACCTGCTACGTGATATCCGGATCTTCCAATCTGACGGACGAGGGCCTCAAGAGCACCGGGGAGTTCAATCTCTTGGCTCGGCTTCCTGGGACCGCCCGTCAGACACAACAACTCGCGGCCGAGTTCGATCACCTGTGGTCCACGCAAACCGTGCCGCTTTCGCCCGACCGCATCAGGCAGTACGCACGGATCCGGCCGAAACGGCCTCGCCCCGCGGTATCGCGGCGCTCCCTGAGGGGTATTCTCGGTCCAGCCTCATCCGACGCAGTGGCGCAGGACGGCGCCTGGTCCAAGGCGGCACCCGGATATTGGCGAGATTGGATCAGCGGGTTCGCCGCTACGCGCACCGAAGCCGTCGTGAGTGAAGAGACCGACTGGGATCGCAAGGAATATTGGTGGTATGCATCGCAGTACGATGGCTTCAAGGCTGGGAATCATATTCTTATCTTTGACCGGGCAACGGGTTGGGCCGAGGTTGTCGTGGTCACAGCTACGACGAGCACAGCAACGCCAACGCCCGATGGACGACATTTCGTCGCGTATGCACGTGCACGTGGCTGGCGTCGGAAACGTCTCGGCGGAACACTATGGAAGGCGCTGGCCGCTGTCGGTCTGGTCATGAGCGCGAACGCGAGGACTCGACGGCGAAAGCTTACCGAGGGCCAATGGGCTCGAGTTGAATCGGTCTTTCAAGAGCAGTGAGACGCGGAATGCCGAAGGCATACCGCAAGCGTAACTTTCCCCTCGACGAGATCCGGCGCTTCGTGGAGCCCGGGCCTATCGTGCTCGTGAGCTCGGCGTGGAAGCGGCAGACCAATATCATGACGATGGGCTGGCACACGATGATGAGCTTTTCGCCGGCGCTGATCGGATGCTACATCTGGCCCGAGAATCACAGCTTCGAGATGATCCGCAAGAGCAAGGAGTGCGTGATCAACATTCCGACGATTGATCTCGCCGACGAGGTGGTGGGGGTCGGAAACACCTCGGGTCGCGACATCGACAAGTTCGTGACGTTCGGCCTCACGGCCGTCCCCGCCGCAAGGATCAGCGCGCCGCTGATCGCGGAGTGCTATGCGAACCTCGAATGCCGGGTCGCGGACACCAGGCTGCTGAAGAAATACTCGTTTTTCATCCTCGAAGTGGTCAGGGCCCACGCGCCGTCCACGCCGAAATACCCCCGCACCCTGCACTACCGCGGCGCCGGCGTGTTCATGGTCTCCGGCAAGTCGGTCAACTTCCGGAAGAAGTTCAAGCCGCAGAATCTGTGAGGAGGCGAGCATGCATGACGACCTCGACCGTCGGACCTTTCTCACCGCCACGGCCGTGCTGGCCGGTGCGGCATGGCTGCCTCGCTGGAGTGAGGCGCAGAGCGCCAGGACACGGCTGATCCTCCTCGGCACCGGCGGCGGCCCGCGCCCGAAGAAGGTCAACATGTCGTCGGCGCAGGTCATCATCGTCAACGATGTGCTCTACGTGGTGGACTGCGGCGACGGCGTCGCGCGCCAGCTCGTGATCGCGGGGATGTCGCTCCAGAGGCTGCGCCACGTCTTCATCACCCACCACCACTCCGACCACAATGCCGACTACGGCAACTTGCTGTTGCTGTCGTGGGCGAGCGGCCTTCGCACCCGGGTGGACACCTGGGGGCCACCGCCCATCGAGAAGATGACAAGGCTCTTCTTCGAGATGAATGCCTACGACATCGACACCCGCATCGCCGACGAGGGGCGCGTGCCCCTGGTGCCGCTCATCAACGTGCACGAGCTCACCCAGCCCGGCCTCGTGATGCGCGATGAAAACGTCAAGGTCACGTGCGCTCTCGTCGATCACCCGCCGGTGACGCCGGCCTTCGCCTACCGGTTCGACACTGCCGACCGGAGCATCGTCATCTCGGGTGACACCAACCGCTCCGACAACCTCGTGAAGCTCGCTCAGGGCGCCGACGTGCTCGTCCACGAGGCCCTCTACGTCCCCGCCGTCGACCGCCTCGTGGCCCGCGTCCCCAACGCCGCCACGCTCAAGAAGCACATCATCGACAGCCACACCTCCGTGGAGGACTGCGGGCGCGTGGCGGCCGCGGCCGGCGTGAAGACGCTGGTGCTCTCGCACCTCGTCCCGCCCGACGACCCGGCGATCACGGAGCAGATGTGGATCGACGGGGCCCGTGCGCATTTCAATGGCCAGATCATCGTGGCGCGTGACCTGATGGAGATCTGATGAGAGGGCAGCCATGACCATCGCGAACGACAGCGCCTTCGCCGGGAGATGGAAAGACATTGCGTCGAGCTTCCTCAAGCTGGGCGTGATGTCGTACGGCGGGCCCGCCATCATGGGGATCATGCAGGCGGAGCTGCAGGAGAAGAGGCAGTGGGTCCCCAAAGACCGCTTTGTCGAGGGCTTGTCCCTCGTCAACATGCTGCCGGGTGCCAGCGCCACGCAGCTCAGCATCTTCCTGGGCTACAGCCGCGGCGGTTGGTGGGGCGGGTTGTTGGCGGGCGTGTGTTTCGTGCTGCCTGCGTTCGTCATCATGCTTGCCCTCACGCTCGGCTATGCCGCGGTGGGGGCGACGCCGACCATGCGGGGCGCTCTCTATGGACTGGGACCGGTGGTGCTGGGGATCTTTCTGGTCGCCGTCTATCGCCTCGGAAAGGCGGCCGTGGGCACCCTGCCCCAGGCGATGATCGCCATCTCGGCGGTGGTCGCTGCAGTCTTCAGCCCGCTCGGAACCGCCGCCATCTTGCTGATTGCCGGCAGTGTCGGCCTGCTCCTCTTTCATTCGCGCAAGGTGGGAGTCATCCTGCTCCTCGTCCTCGCGGTCGCCCTCGGCCTGCTGCACGTCGCATTCTGGTCACCGGCGGTGCCGGTGGCGGCTGCAGTCCCAGTCGCCCGGCAGGGGGCGGGCGTGATCGATGTCGCAGTGTTCTTTCTCAAGGTGGGGGCGCTGACCTTTGGTGGTGGCCTGAGCATGATCGCCTTCATTCACGAGCAGGTCGTGAACCAGTTCCATTGGCTGTCGCCGCAAGAGTTCATCGACGGCCTTGCCCTCGGGCAGTTCACGCCTGGGCCCATCGTCATGGTGGCCGCGTACGTCGGCTACAAGGTCACCGGCGTTGCAGGAGCGGCGGTGGGTGCCGGCGCCATCTTCCTTCCCTCGTTCGTGTTGATGTTGTCCATCCTTCCTGCACTCGACCGCGTCCGGAAGCTGGCGTGGACGAAGGCGGCACTGAGGGGCATCGGCCCCGCCGTGATCGGTGTGCTCGCGGTCTCGCTCTTCCAGCTCGCCCCGCACGCGCTGCCCGATCCGATGGCGATCGCGATCATGGTGGCGACGGTGGCCGCTCTCCTCGTCTGGCGCGTCGGTGCCGTCAGGCTCATGATTGCAGGCTCGGTCCTGGGCGTATTACGCAGCCGCCTCGGCTCACTTCCCGGCGCGAGAGCGGCCTTCTGAAACGGGAGATCAACATGCATCGCCAGCTTGAAGCCAAACGGGCGCTGGTCACCGGTGGCAGTGTGGCGACGAGATCGCTGCCATGGTCGCGTACCTTGCGGGCCCCGAGGCCGGCTTCGTGACGGGCGCGAGCCTCACGATCGACGGGGGATTCACCGCGTAATACTGTGACCTTTCGAGAAGTGTGCGAGGCAGACATCGAGGAGCTTCTGGACGTGCGCGCGGCCACGAGAGAGAACGCGCTCTCCCGGGACCAGCTCGCGCGGATGGGAATCACGGCCGCAGCGATCGCCCAGAGTCTGGCGGCTGGGACGACTCGAGGCTGGGTATGCTCCTACGACTCGCGAATCGTCGGGTTTTGCATGGGCGATTCAACGCGTGGAGAGGTGCTCGTCCTCGCCCTCCTGCGCGACTACGAGCGACGAGGCATCGGCAAGGCGCTGCTGTCGCGGGTCGTCGACTGGCTCGGCTCGTTCAACCCGCCGAGAATCTGGCTGGGCACGTCTCCGAATGCAGACTCACGCGCGTATGGCTTCTACCGGGCCCTCGGCTGGCGGCCCACTGGCGAGACAGACGCGCACGGCGACGAGGTCCTCGTGCTGTCGCAGCCTACGCGCTGACCGCAAGCACCTCCGCCAGCACATCGGCCACCGCCGCCGCATCCTCCGACCTCATCCGCGTCGCATCCACGAGCACCGGTCGCGCGATCACGCCCCACGCCCGCCACCGTAGATTCGCCGCGCCAAACCCCACGACGGCGGGAATGCCGACTGCGCCCGCGAGGTGGCTGACGCCCGAGTCGTTCCCGATGTACGCCGCGGCATGGGTGAGCGCGCCGGCGAGGGCGGGCAACGACGGCTCTTCGAGCACGAGAGGCGCCGCAAGCTGATGGATGAGCGCGGCCACCGGCTCGGCGTCGGCCGACCCCTGATGCACGGCGACGAGGAGCGCGCCATCGGCCGCCACCTTCTCGACAATGGACGCGAAGCCCTCGGCGGGCCATCGCTTCGCCGCGCTGCCGGCGCCTGGGTGGACGATCACCAGACGGCTCTCACCGTCCCATCCCGCCTTCACGAGAAGCTCGCGGGCGGCCGCGCGCGCTGCGTCCGGCACGACGACGGGGTCGACGGTTGCGGGCGCCCCGGGCGCCGCGGTGCG
>JBKKCN010000489.1:0-5561 GCA_046712525.1 Candidatus Rokuibacteriota bacterium | reverse complement strand
TCGACGTCGCCCGGCGCCACCGCGTCCTGCGGCACCGACGCGGTGGACTCGGCCCCGAGCGCATGCTGTGCGCCGAGCGCGCCGGTCGTCACGACCCTGGGGCGTCCGCGAGAACGCGCGACGCCGTGACGTCGGTGGCCGCCCTCGAGGTCGTCCGGATGCCCTAGTGGCCGGCGCCGCGGTCCGCGATCGCTTCATCGACTGGGCGCCCTTCCACTACGGATGGGTGATCCTGGTCGCGGGCGGACTCGGCGCCTTCATGACGACACCCGGGCAGACGATCGGGGTCTCGTCCTTTTTCGATGCGCTCGCTGGAGACCTCGGTCTCTCCCGGTCACAGGTGTCGCTCTATTACGCGGTGGGGACGCTGGCCGGCATCCTTCCCGCACCGTTCGTGGGGCACTGGATCGATCGGCGTGGTCCCCGCTTCGCCGGCGCACTGATCGCGCTGGCGGTCGCGCTCGCGTGCGGCGTCATGGCGTTCGCCTGGTCCGCGATGACGCTGATGATCGCGTTCGCCGCCTTGCGCGGCACCGCCGTGGGCGCGCTGTCGCTCGTCAGCCAGCACGTCATCAACCTGTGGTTCGTCGAGCGCCGCGGCATGGCCGCCATCGCGGTCAGCCTGGGGATCGCCACGGGAGCCGTCGTCTTTCCGCCGGCCATCGAAGCGCTCCTGCGCGCGGGCGGCTGGCGTTACGCGTACTCGACCCTGGGGCTCGTCGTGGCCGCCACCATGATTCCGGTGGCGCTGCTGCTGTTCCGTGAGCGCCCCGAGCGGTTCGGCCTCACGGCCGATCTCGGCGCCGTCTCCGCTCGCTCCGCCGCGCGACCGGAGGCCTCGTTCACGCGCGCGCAGGCGATGCGGACCCCGGTCTTCTGGAGCCTGTCCGCCGCGAATCTGCTCTCGAACGCGCTCGGGACCGGCCTCATCCTGAACCACTTCGACTTGCTCGCACGAGCCGGCATCGCGCGGGAGACGGCCGCGCTGCTGTTCGGTCCCCTCGCCGTCACACAGATGCTCATGGCGGTCACGATGGGCACCGTCGTGGACCGCGTCCCGCCGCACAAGGTGGTCGCGCTGCCCATGCGGCGCAGGTCGCCGCCTGCCTGATGGTGGGAATGCTCTCGTCGGGATCAGGGGCGCTCATGTATGCGCTGACGGTGGGCGTGGCGCTCGGCAGCTTCCAGGCGATTCAAGCGATGGTCTACGCGCACCACTTCGGCCGGACGCATGCGGGCGAGATCCGCGGCGTCACCTTCGTGATCACGATCGTCGGGGCCGCTCTCGGTTCCCTGCTCTTCGGTGTTTCTTCATCGCACGGCTACACCGCTGTCCTCAGCGCGGGCGCTGCGCTGTGTGCGCTCACCGCGGCCTCGAACCTCATCGTGAGACCGCCCGTTCGAAAGGACATCTCCCATGGCGCCTAGACGCCTTCTCGTGTTTCCCACAAGCCGCCGGCCGAGACTCCGCGGCATAGGACCAAGGTCCAACTGGCGCGCGGCGGGGATCGCCGCCTAGAATCCACCGAGGCGCAGGCGAGCGGCAAGTTGCGCGATCCGGGGCGGCACCGCTACTTCCGATGTAGTCACCTTCCACCAGAGTTGTTCCACTTCATCGAAGGAGGACGCAATGAGACGTCGATTCATGTTCGCGGCAATTGGCGTGGTCGCATTCCTCGGTCAGGGCCCGGCCTTGGCTGACACGATCGCGGTCGATTTCGAAAAGCCGCCCTACGTGACGGGAACGATTCACAATCAGGACGGGTGGCGTAGCTCCGGAGCAGCCGGAAGCGGCTGCGCGCCGTACGACCACAAGGTGGTTACGAATACATATGGGATCGACGAGTTCGATGAGCAGAGCCTTCGCATGTCGAACGCGGTGACGAGCGGCTGTTTCGGCGACCAGACGTTCTCCAAGCCGACGCTGAACGAGGCAGGCGAGACGACCGCGACGAGCGCGGGCATGTCCACGGGCCCGCGCCAGCCGTACTTTGAGGCGCAGTGGCAGTTCGCCTCCACGGTGCCCGGGGCCGAGCAACCTGGTCTCTCCGTGGTCGCCAGTCCGGATCGAGGTGATGGCGCGCGGATGAGCTGGGTCCAGATGGCGGATACCCCCGATGGGCTCGCGGTGAATTTCTTCGACTATCAGGACGTGGCACCCTTCGGGACTTCGGCAAATCGGGCCGCCGGGTGCAGTGGGCTAGACGACTTCGTGTTCACGCCGGTCGCGATCGGGCTTGACCGGACCGTGCCTCACACGATCAAGATCACGATGCAGTTGATCGACGGACCGCGCAACGACGTGGTGCAGGTCTTCGTCGACGGGGCTCTCGTGCACACCGGAACCAGCTGGGAAGACTACTTCCGATACTGCGAAGCGACGGACACCAGTCGGACGGTGGATTCGGTCCTGTTCCGAACAGGCGGTGCCCCGGCTCCGGCAACGCTCGGCAAAGGTTTCGTGATCGACAATCTCACCGTGCAGACGGGGCGCGTGCCGCGGAGCGTGAACGAGTGCAAGAACAATGGCTGGGAGGCGTTCACCACACCCAGGACGTTCAAGAACCAGGGCGACTGCATCCAGTTCGTGAATTCGGGTAAGTAGTCTTCGGGGCGAAGGCGGTGTCCGGGTGGAGCACCTGCTCCACCCGGACGCCGGCCGGCGTCTCGCGATCCTCGCCTTCCTCTCAGCGTCACCGCCGGCGCTGCACGCCGAGATAGCGCTGGAGCACCTCCGGCGAGGCCTCGAGCTCCGACGGTGCCGCGGTGACGCGGATCTCGCCCTTCTCCATCACGTAGACGCGATCCGCGAGGGACAGCGCCGTGGCCAGGTTCTGCTCGACGAGCAGGATGGTCGTCCCTTCGTCTCGCAGCCGCCGCATCGTCTCCTCCACCAGCGACACGAGGCTCGGCATCAGTCCCTCCGTGGGCTCGTCGAGCAGCAGCAGCCGCGGCCGTCCCAGCAGCGCGCGCCCGATGGCCAGCATCTGCTGCTCACCGCCGGAGAGGGTGCCGCCGGCCTGCCATAGCCGCTCCTTCAAGCGCGGGAAATACTCGAAGACGCGCGCGAGCGTGCTCGTATCGAGGGCGCCGCTCACGCAGCCGATCTCGAGGTTCTCGCGCACCGTCAGCTCGGGAAAGATGCGCCGGCCCTGCGGCACGTACCCGATCCCGCGCCGCGGAATCCGATAGGCCTCGAGCCCGGAGATCGGCTCACCCTCGAATCGGATCTCGCCGCCCGTCACCTCGACGAGACCCATGATCGCCTCCAGCGTGGTCGTCTTTCCCACGCCGTTGCGCCCCACCAGCACCGCGATCTCGCCCTCGCGCGCGTCCAGCGATACGCCGTGGAGCACGCGGCTCTTGCCGTACCGGGCCTGCAGCCCCTGCACCTGGAGCATCAGCGGCCCCCGAGGTAGACGCGCTGCACGTCCGCGTTGCGCGCCACCTCGTCCGGCGTGCCCTCCGCCAGCGTCCGCCCCAGGTGGAGCACCGTGATGCGCTCGGCCAGCTCCATCACGATCTCCATGTCGTGCTCCACGATCAGCACCGTCAAGCGGTCGCGGTCGCGGATCTCGCGCAGGCGCTTGACGATCTCCCACGATTCCTTGACGCTCATCCCCGCCGTGGGCTCATCGAGCAGGAGCACGCGCGGACGGAGCGCGAGCGCGATGGCGATCTCGAGCAGGCGCTGGTCGCCGTGGCCGATGTTGCCCGCCACCTCGTCGGCGCGCGCGGCGATGCCGGCGAGCTGCAGGCACTCGCGGCTGTGTTCGGCGACGCCGCCGAGGCTGTCGCGCGATGCCAACGCGGGCGGCCGCCCCCGCGAGCGCTGGGCGCTCAGCCACACGTTCTCGAAGACGGTCAGCGTGGGGCAGATGGCCGTCACCTGCATGGTGCGCGCGATGCCCGCACGCGCCCGGCGCGCGGCCGGCCACGCCGTGATGTTCTCGCCTTGGAACCAGATCTCCCCCGCGCTCGCCGGCGTGAGCCCGGATAAAAGATTGATCAGGGTCGTCTTGCCGGCGCCGTTGGGGCCGATGAGCGCGCGCAGCTCGCCGTCATGAAGCCTCAGGCTCACGTCGTCGACGGCGTGGAGGCCGCCGAAGCGCCGGCCGAGCCCGCGCGTCTCGAGGATCAGCTCGCCTGCCACGACCGCCACACGCCCGACAGTCCCCGGGGCCAGAAGATCACGATGAGGATGAGCAGGAGTCCGACGGGGATCTGCGTGTAGACGATCCAGTGGCCGACGGCGTGGGTGAACACGAGGACGAGGGCGGCGCCGAGGGCGGGACCGAGCACGCTCCCGGCGCCGCCGATGAGCGTCCAGATGACGGCGTCCACCGACACCGTCACGTCGAAGAGCTGGGCGTTGACCTGCGCGTGGGTGATCGCGTAGACGCCCCCCGCAAGGCCGGCCACGCTGCCGGAGAGCACGAAGGCGAGCCAGCGGTAGCGCTGCACGTCGTAGCCCGCCAGCGTGGCGCGGCGCTCGCTGTCGCGGACGGCCTGGAAGACCAGGCCCAGCGGCGAGCGTGACAGCCGCCGCAGCAGCACGTAGGCGGCGGAGAGGACGGCGAGCGCCGTGTAGTAGGCGACGAGGGGCGCGGCCAGCGACGGCCCCGTGCCGGCGAACAGCGCCAGCGGCGGGAAGAGGAGACCGTCGTCGCCGCCCGTCACGTCCTTCTGCGAGTGCGCGAGCAGCAGGAGCACGAGCGAGAAGGTGATGGTGATGATGACGAACGAATGGCTGACGACGCGGACGGCGAAGAAGCCGACCAGCGTCGCCAGCGTGGTCGCCGCCACCATCGCCGCCAGCAGGGCCACCCACGGATCGCGCACCAGGTAGAGCACGGCAAAGGTGGCGCCGTAGGCGCCGGAGGCGAAGAAGGCGGCGTGGCCGAAGGACAGCATGCCGGTCATGCCGAAGCAGATGTTGAAGCCCATCGCGTAGAGCGCCCACGTGAAGATCTCGGCGGCGAAGAAGCGGCCGAACCGATTGAGCCCGGCGGGCAGGAGCACGAGCGCCAGCAGCAGCAGCCCGGCTTTCACCGGGCGATCGCTCTGCGGCGGAAGATGCCGTCGGGCCGGGCGAGCAGGATCACGCCCATGATGGCCAGCGACGCGATGCGCGCCCACGTGGGCGTGGCCACCACCGTGATGAGGCCTTCGGTCATCCCGAGCAGCACCGCGGTGGCGGCGGCGCCGAAGAGGCTGCCGAAGCCACCGATGACGACGACGATGAAGACCGTGGCCAGGATGTCGAAGCCCATCTGGTACTGCACCACGACGATGGGCGCCGCCAGCACGCCGCCGAGCCCGGCCAGCAGTCCGCCGAGGCCCACCGCCAGCATGTAGACGCGGCCGACGGGGATGCCGAGCGCGGTGGCCATCTTGCCGTCCTGGCGCACCGCACGCAGCCAGAGGCCGTAGCGCGTGCGACTCAGGAAGAGCCAGAGGGCGGCGATGGCGGCCACCGAGGCCGCCGCCACCACCAGGCGGTACACAGGATAGTGGATGCCGAGGATCTTCACGGCGCCCGGCAAAGGACTGGGCACGCG
>JBKKCN010000488.1:0-18819 GCA_046712525.1 Candidatus Rokuibacteriota bacterium | reverse complement strand
CCGGTCACCACGTCGACGGACGGCCGCTGGGTGGCAATGATCAGATGGATGCCGACCGCACGCGCGATCTGAGCCAGGCGCACGAGCGAGCCTTGCACCTCACCTGCCGACACCATCATCAGATCTGCGAGCTCATCGATCACGACCCCCCAGTACGGCAGCCGCTTCTCCGCGTCGACGACCTTGTTGTAACCCTCGATGTTGCGCACCTGCTTCATCTGCAGCTCTTTGTAGCGCTCGTCCATCTTGCCGACGATCCACCGCAGGCGCGCGGCCGCCTCCTTGGCGTCGGTGACGACGGGGGAGAGCAGATGCGGAATGCCTTCGTACACGGACAGCTCGAGCCGCTTGGGATCGATCATCAGGAAGCGCACGTCCGCCGGCGTGGCCTTGTAGAGGATGGAGCAGATCATCGAGTTGAGGCCGACGGACTTGCCACTACCGGTGGCGCCCGCCACGAGCAGATGCGGCATCGCACACAGGTCGGCCACGACGGGAATGCCGTTGACGTCCTTGCCGAGGGCCAGCGGCAGCTTGCCCTTGGACTCCGCGAACTCCGCGGAGACGAAAATCTCGCGCAGGTACACGGTAGCCGTCTGATCGTTCGGCACCTCCACCGCCACCGTGCCGCGGCCCGGAATGGGCCCCACGATGCGCACGGAGGCGGCCTTGAGCGACAGCGCGAGATCGTCGGCGAGGTTCACCACCTGGCTCACCTTCACGCCCGCCGCCGGCTCGAACTCGTACGAGGTGATGATGGGCCCCGGGCTCACCGCCACGATGCGGCCATCCACCTCGAAGTCGGCGAGCTTGCGCCGCAGCGTATCGGCATTCTCCTGCAGCTCTTCGCGCGTGCGCTTGAGCTCGGAGGCGGGCGGCGCCTTCAGCAGGCCCACGGGCGGGAGCTGGAACGATTCCGCACCGCCCTTGCCGAAATCGAACGTCTCCTGCCACGCGAGCCCCTGCTCGATCAGTCGTCCCTTCGGCAGCCGCGGCTCCATGACGACGAGCGGCGGCGGCTCCACCGCTTCCGCCACCTCGACGTTGGCGACGGCGGCGGCGACGCCGGCGGCCTTCGGTGACGCCACCGGCTTGCCCGCCCGGTGGCGGCGCATCTTCGCCGCACGGACCGAGATCAGGCGCATGACGGCCGCGTAGGAGGCCTGCGTGACGAGCAAGACGCCGGCGGGCACCGCCGCCACGAGGAGCAGCCAGGCGCCCACGTTACCGATCGCGGTGTGCAGGCCCGTGGCCAGGCCCCAGCCGATGAAGCCGCCCGCCGCCACCACGCCGCCGCGCGTGACGCCGCTGGCGGCGAACGTGTCGGAGGTCTGTTGCAGCAGCCCGGTGGCGGCGACGAGCAGGACCGCGAGGCCCGCGATGGGCACCCAGCCGCGCGCGACGAGCGGCCTGAGGAACGCGCTCAGGCCCCACACGCCGAGGAGCAGCGGAAGGAGGAAGCCCGCGTAACCGAAGGCACGGAAGAAGGCCCAGCCGAGCCAGACGCCGACGGGCCCGACGACGGACTGCTGGTCGGGGGGCGCCACGGCGGGGTCGAAGACGGAGAGCGCGATGAGGCCGAAGAGCGCGAGCACGATGGCCACGATGCCCTTGAGCTCGCGCATCCAGAATGCGGTGTCGCCCTTCTTGCGGGCGCGACGAGGCTTGGCGGCTTCCGTTGAGACACTGGCGGGCATCACGCCTCCATGATCAGGGGAAGGACGACGGGCTTCCGGTGGAAGCGCTGGTTGATGAGCTGTCTCACCGCCGTGCGCACGCGCGCGGAGACGGTCTCGCGGTCGATCACGCCCTCACCGTTGCGCTCGGCGAGGGCATGCAGGACGGCGGCCTTCAGCTCGTCGATGAGCGCTTCGTTTTCCTTGACGAAGATGACGCCGCGGGAGGCGATCTCCGGGCCCGCCACCACCGCGCCCTTGGCGTCGAGGGTGACGGACACCGCGATCACGCCGTCCTCGGCGAGGATCTGCCGGTCGCGCAGGACCACGGTGCCGATGTCGCCCACGCCCTTGCCGTCCACGAGCACGCGCCCCGTCGGGTACTTGCCCACGATGCGCGCGGTGGACTTCGTCATCTCGACGCCGGTGCCGTCCTCGATGAGGAAGATATGGTCGGCGGGGATCCCGGCCGTCTCCGCCAGGCGCGCGTGGCCGAGCAGGTGACGATACTCGCCGTGCACGGGAATGAAGTAGCGCGGCCGCGTGAGGGTCATCATCAGCTTGAGGTCTTCCTGGCTCGCGTGCCCGGACACGTGCACGAAGGCGTTGTCCTCGTAGAGCAGGTCAGCGCCCAGGCGCAGCAGCGCGTTGATGACGCGTCCGACCGTCCGTTCGTTGCCGGGGATGACGCGGGCGGAGATGATCACGAGATCCCCGCGCTCGATCTGCACGTACTTGTGCTCCGCGGCGGCCATCAGCGCGAGCGCGGAGTGTGTCTCGCCCTGGCTGCCCGTGGACAGGATGACCTGCCGTGAGCGCGGCAGCGCCACGAGGTCCTCGAGGGGCAGCAGCACGCCCTCGGGGACCTCGAGGTAACCGAGCTGGGCCGCCACCGCCACGTTGCGCTCCATGCTGCGGCCCAGGAGCGCCACGCGCCGTCCCCGCTCCGCCGCCAGCGTCAGCACCTTCTGCAGCCGGTGGATGTGGGAGGCGAAGGTGGCGAGGATGATGCGCCCCGCCGCCGCGTCGAAGTAGCCGGCGAGGGAGACACCCACCTCGGACTCGGAGCGCGTGTGCCCCGGGCGGTCGACGTTGGTGGAATCGGAGCAGAGGGCGAGGACGCCCTCGTCGCCGAGCTCGGTAAACTTCGCGTAGTCGGCGACCTGGCCGTCGAGCGGATGGGGATCGAGCTTGAAGTCGCCCGTGTGCACGACCGTCCCCGCGGGCGTGTGGATGGCGAGCCCGATGCCGTCCGCGATGGAGTGCGTGACGCGGATGGGCTCGATACGGAAGGGACCGACGTCGATGCGGTCGCGGGGCCGCATCACTCGTAGATCGGCCGCGTCGAGCAGGCCGTGCTCGCGGAGCTTCTCCGACACGAGCGCCAGCGTGAGCGCGGTGCCGTACACAGGCACGCGCGTGTGGCGGAGCAGGTACGGCAACGCGCCCACGTGGTCCTCGTGACCGTGCGTGAGCAGCACCGCGCGGAAGTGCTCACGCTTGGCGAGCGCGTACGAAAAATCCGGAATGACGTAGTCGATGCCGGGCAGCTCGTCGTCGGGAAACATGAGCCCGCAATCGACGGCGATGACGTCGTCGTCGACTTCCACCAGCATCATGTTGAGGCCGATCTCACCGAGCCCTCCGAGTGGGATCAAACGGACCGCGGGTTCCACGGAAACTCCTTTCAGAACGGCCTTTTCATCGTAGCATCCGGGAGCCCGCGGCCGAAGTTTCACGGACAACCGCTCCGGCGGGAGGAGGCGGCAATGCGCTCCGCACTGAGATCGCTCGCTCGTCGTCGTCTCTTCCGTCTCGAAGGCGGTCTGGCCCACCATCGACCTCGTCTGCCGCCCCGTCGAGCCGCACGATTTCGCGCGGTGACGGGGCCCGGGCGGTGACGCGCGAGCTCCTGCTCGTGGGCGCGGCGGCGATCGCCGGGGTCGCCTGGGGGCTCTTCGCCTGGTGGTGGCAGTGGCGGCGGCGCCCGTGGCGCAGCGAGATCGCGCCTGCCCACGTCCTGCAACGCCGTTACAACCTGTATGCGGAGAACAGGCCCGTGATCCGGCTCGACGCCAGCCGCGTCCCCGAGCATCTTCGTGACCTGATTCCGCTCGCCGAAAAGTGGGGGATCGGCGACGATATCATTCGTTTCGACTTCGTCGAGAAGAGCGCGGCGACGGAGCGGAATGAGCTGCTGCGCGTGGTGGGTTCACGGTTCGACAAGGTGGAGGCGTGGCTCATTACCGCCGGCACCGGCACGATGAGCGAGGAAATGTGCGCGTTCATGTATATGACGACCGCGTGGGGCGAACTGCGCGCAGGGATGGATCGCGATGAGTGAGGCCCCCAGGGTCCGGCGGGAAGACAGGGTGATGGCCGAGCCTCTCGTCCTCGAGATGATCGCGCGCGCATATTCCGGGCGCTTGGGGACAGTGGGCCCGGACGGTTGGCCGTACGTGGTGCCGCTGCTCTACGTCTGGATGAAGGGTGAGATCTGGGTGCACAACACGGCCGCGCGCGGACACCTGCGCGCCAACGTCGACCACGAGCCCAGAGTCTGCTTCGAGCTCGACGACCCCGGGGAGGTCTTTCCGTACGGACGGTTCGAGTGCGATTCCGCCCTTGCGTATCGGAGCGTCGTCGCCTTCGGGCACATCCGCGTCGTCGGGGAGCAGGCGTCGAAGACGTCGTTCTTCGATGCGCTGATGGAGAAATACGGCGACCCCGGCTGGCAGCGACCGAAGAGCTTCTTCCCCCGCCTCGACGAGGTCACCGTGTACGCGATCGCGATCGAGCGGGTGACGGGCAAGGAAACGGCGCTGCCGGCGGTGCAGAACCGGTGGCCGGCGGTGGACAGGACGAAGACCCCGAACGCCAGACGTTGAGGACCCGTGGGGGCAGCTCAGTCGATGTAGAGCTGGCCGGCGCTCACATGGCTGCCATCGGGCGCTCGGCGCAGGACGACGAATTCACCCATGCGGACGTTCAGGCCGGTGAGGTCGGTGACCACGCTGCCATGCGTGATGAGGACGAGTGGCGGGCCGTCAAGGTGGGCGGCCATCCGTTGCTTGATCTCGGCGAGCTGGCGCTGACGGCGTTCGGAGGCATTGAGCGCGCCCTGCAAGGGCTCCCAGGATTGCACCTTGCCGAAGGCGAGACGCCCCGTGTCCAGGCAGCGGCAGCGCGGGCTGGACAACACGGCGCCCACCGCAATGCCGTGTTGACTAAAGGCCTCGCCGATCCGTCTCGCCTGCGCGCGGCCTCCTTCGTCCAGATTGCGCTGGGTGGAGCAGTCGTCGAGCTTCGAGTCGGGCGGATCGAAGCCGCCCGGCGCAAAGCTGTGGCGCAGGACGACGACGGCACCGGGCGCGCGCAGCGCCTGCCAGACGGCCTCCGTCCCGTGCGCGTCGGGCACGGCCCACCCCACGATGGCGAGGACGAGCAGCGCGGTGATCGCGCGGGAAGCCCCGACGATCACGCGCTCTCCTTCGACCGGCAGTACGCGTAGAGCGCGTCGTACATCGGAAACTGCCGGACCATGTTGTCGTGATCGTCCTTGGCGATGAGGCGGAACCCCGAGGCGGCCGCGTACAGCCCCGCCGATTCCGGGGTGAGCTGCCGCGCCTCCGTGTCGGCGCCACGCACGATCTCGGCGAGCGCCTTCAGCGCGCGATCGGCGAGCTCGTACTTGTCCACGAAGGCGTCGAAGGAGCACCGCTCGCCGTGATGGCCGAGCTCGACGTTCGGCACGTCGTAGGGTGTCGCGCCCTCGCGCTCGGCGGTGGCGAGCACCTGGTCGTCCGCCACGAACAGGAACGTCGGGTGGCGATCGATGAAGCGGGTGATGAGCCACGGACAGGCGATCCTGTCCACCCGGGCCTTTTCGCGGGTAACCCATTTCATGCTGAGCTCCTTTCCGTGCGCTTCAATACGGTATACAGCCCGTCGAACAGCGCACGCCCGCTCTCGAGCAGGTCGTGATCGTCGGACGTGGCCTCGGCCAATCCCTTGATGGCCAGATCCAGGCCCGTCGCCTCCGTGCGCGTGAACTTGCCGTCGTGCAGGTCGGCCTCGTGGACGATCTCCGCGATCACCTTGATGCGACGGTCCTTGATGGCGAAGCGCTTGACGAGGGTCTCGAACGTGCAGTCCTCGCCGTGGTGCCCGAACTCGGCGCCGAGGACGTCGAACGGCACGCCCTTGCGCGCGGCGTCGGCGGCGTCGGCGAAGGCAAAGGTGGCCTCCGGATCGCAGAAGCGCTTGATGAGCCACGCGGACGCGATGCGGTCGATGTGCGGCCGCGGCCGCGTCACCCACGTGCTGCCGCGCGCCGGCAGCGAGCGACGGCGACGGCGGGTGGACGCGCGCGGCGGCGCTTCCACCGCACGCAGCCGCTTGGCCGTCGTCTCCCAGAGCGCGAGCGCCCGCGGCCCCGCGGGCGATTGCAGATAGTCGATGGACTGGACACGATCGAGCTCGCGCCGCAGGCCGTCGAGCTTCGCCCGGAGGCCGGCGATGGCGCCGCGAGGGCTCGTCCGCGAGCGGTCGAGGTGGGCGAGGATCTCCCGGCACCCCTGCACCACGGCGTCGTACTCCACCGTGCGCGCCTTGTGGAAGAGGGCCGTCACCTGCTCGGGCGTCATGTTCTCGATGCGATCGACGTGCAGGAGCGTCGCCTCGCCGCGGAACGACTCGATCTCCTGCACGAGCCACTGGAACAGCTCCGTCGTCTCCGCGCGCTCCGGCAGCAGCCACGCCGACCCGCGCAGGCGCACGGCGCCCATGCGCTGCAGCTTGCGCCACACGCCCACCCGGTGCCGCGTGGGCGTAGGGGGCAGCGTGGTGAGGAGGGTGAGCCAGCGCGTCATGGGGTTTACAGTAACGCTTGATACATTCATCGTCAAGCGTTACACTGCCCTCCATGAGCGACCACCCGGCGCCCACGCGGCTGCTTACCCGAAGCGACGTGCGGCGCCTCCTGCCGCTGTCGGATTGCATCGACGCCGTGGAGACGGCCCTTCGCCGGAGCGCGTCGGCGGAAGATCCGCCCGCCCGCCTCCTGGGCCTGCACGTGCGGGGCGGCGGCTTTCACGTGAAGGCGGCCGCGATGGGCGGACATTTCGCCGCGAAGCTGAACGCCAACTTTCCCGGCAACCCAGGGCGTGGCCTGCCCACGATCCAGGGCGTCGTCGTGCTGTCTGACGCCGCCGACGGCCGCGTGCTGGCCGTCATGGACTCCATGGAGATCACCATCCTGCGCACGGCCGCCGCCACCGCCCTCGCCGCGCGCCACCTCGCGCGCCGCGATGCGGCCGTCGCCACCGTGTGCGGGTGCGGCGCGCAGGGGGCGGCACAGCTGGCGGCGGTGGTGGCGGCGCGGCCGGTAACGCGCGTGTTCGTCCATGACCGCGATCATGCGACGGCGGTGCGGTTCGCGCGCGAGCGCGCGCAGGCGCTCGGCATCAGCGTGGAGCCCACGCGCGACCTCGCGGGCGTCGCCCGGCAGAGCGACATCGTCGTCACGTGCACACCGTCACGCGCGCCCCTCATCGGGCTTGCCGATGTCCGTGCGGGCACCTTCATCGCGGCCGTAGGCGCCGACAGCGAGGACAAGCAGGAGCTTCATCCCGCGCTGCTGGCAGCCGCCACCGTCGTCGTGGACAATCTCGAGCAATGCGCCACCATCGGCGATCTGCATCATGCCCTCGCGGCGGGCCTGGTCACCCGCGACGCCGTCCACGCGGAGCTCGCACAGGTCATCGCCGGCCTGCGCCCCGGCCGCACCTCGACGGACGAGATCATTGTCTTCGACAGCACCGGCACCGCGCTGCAGGACGTGGCGGCGGCCGCCATGGTGTACGAGCGTGCGTGCGCCGCCGCCGCGGGCGCCACCGTGGACCTTTCAGCGTGAGCGCGCAGTGCCTCGAACACATCCGGAGGTCGTGATGCCGTCGCCGCCCATCGTCGTCTTCGTGTGTCTGCATGGCTCCGCCAAGAGCGTCATCGCGAGCGAGCACTTCCGCCGGCTCAGCGCCGAGCGCGGCCTCGACGCCGCCGTCTCCTGCGCCGGTACCGAGCCGGATGCCGAGATCCCGCCGCGCGTGATCCAGGGGCTGCTCGCCGACGGCATCGACGTGCGCGGGCAGCGGCCGCGACCGATCGCGCGCGCGGACCTCGAGCGCGCCTCGCACGTCGTCGCCTTCGGCTGCGACCTCGCCGGCGTCGCGCCGCCGGGGCTGGCCGTCGAGCGCTGGGACGAGGTGCCGGCGGTCAGCGAGGACTACGGCCGTGCGCGTGACGCCATCGCCACGCGTGTGCGAGCGCTCGTGGACCGCATGCTGGTGACGCCGTGACGACAGAGGACGCTTCGTCCCGCACCGCGGGCCCCGAGGTGGCGGCGGGGCCGCCGCGCGAGTCGTACGCGCGGCTCTTCGCGCGCTTCCTGCGCTTCGGCGGGCTCGCGTGGGGGGGGCCGGTGGCGCAGATCGACATGATCCGCAAGGAGCTCGTCGAGGACGAGCGGTGGGTGGCGCGCAGTCACTTCAACCGGGTCCTCGCCGTGTACCAGGTGCTGCCGGGTCCCGAGGCGACCGAGCTGTGCGTGTATTTCGGCACCATCGCGCGCGGGCGCCTCGGCGGCGTGCTCGCCGGTCTCGGCTTCGTGCTGCCCGGCTTCGTGCTGATGCTTGCGCTGTCGTGGCTCTACGTCACCTACGGGATTGCGCCCGCCTTCGACGGAGCCTTTCGCGGCGCGCAGGCGGCGGTGGTGGCGCTCATCGTGCGCGCGGTGCACCGCATCGGCAAGCACACGATGACCGACCGCTGGCTCTGGGCCATCGCGGCGGTGTCCGGCGTGATGTCTCTGCTCGGCATTCATTTCGGTATCACCCTGCCGCTCGCCGGCATCGCCTACGTCCTCGCACGCCGCGGCCATCACGCCGTCGCCGTCGCCCTCGGCATCGTCGTGCTGGTGGGCGTGCTCGGGGTCGCGTACGTCACCGACCAGGGCGCCACCCCGTCGATGGCGGGCGCCGCCACCGCGGGCGCGCGCGCGGCCCCGTCGCAGCTCACGCTCTTCTGGTCCGGCCTGCGCGCCGGACTGCTGACGTTCGGCGGCGCGTACACGGTCATCCCCTTTCTGCAGCACGACGCCGTCTCCGCGACCGCGTGGATGACGAACGAGCAGTTCCTCGACGGCCTCGCCCTGTCGGGGATCCTGCCCGCGCCGCTCATCATCTTCGCGACGTTCGTCGGGTACATCGGCGGCGGCCTCGCGGGCGCGGTCGTCATGACGGTGGCGATCTTTGCCCCTGCCTTCGGCTTCACGCTGATCGGTCACGAGCTGATCGAGCGCATCGTCGAGCACCCGGGGATCCGGCACTTTCTGTATGGCGTCACCGCGGGCGTGGTGGGATTGATCGCCGCCACCACCGTGGGGCTGTTCCGCGCCGCGGTCACGGGCTGGCCGAGCGGTCTCATCTTCGTGCTCGTGCTCATCCTTCTCTACCGGTGGCCCGTGAAAGCCTCCGTCCCTGTCGCCGTCGTGGGCGCGGCCGGGCTTGGAGCGCTGCTGCTGGGCCGGTAGGATGCAAGCGCCGCAGACCCTGTACGGTCAGAGCGTCACGCACCTGGTGCTGCGCCTCTTCCTGAAAGCAGCGACGAACGTGGGCGGCGCCGTCGTCGTGGAGGCGGCGCAGACGTTCCTCTCGCACCTCGTGCTGCCCGGCTGCCGTCTCACGTCGCTCGACACCAAGCGGCCGGGCATCGGCCCCAAGCTGAACATGGGGGAGTTCTCGGATCGCCGCTGGCAGGCGGCCGTGAAGAAGATCCTGGCCGGCGAATACGCCGTGGCCTCCATCACGGCGCAGGCGCCGGCGTCACCGGAGGAGCAGATCTGGCTCACGACCCACGTCAACCCGCCGCGCACGGACGACGAGCGTGTCTCGGGGACGGTCGAGGTCATGGTGAGCGTGTCGTACCTCCGGCGTCTCGTCGCCTTCCCTGAAAAAGTGGAGGCGCTGCTGCAGCTCGGCATCACGGCGTGGAACGGGATCGAGGGTGGTCCGGCCTACGGCTACGCCCACCTCGCCATGAGCCCGCCGCGCGCGATGTTCGCCCAATGGTCCGCGCAGGGGCCGGGCGCGCCCCTGCCGTGGGACTCGATCAAGGCGCCCGCCGAGCGCGCGCACGCGATTCCCGTCGCCGCTGTCGGGGACGTCGACCTGAACCTCGCCTCTCTCTACTGCAACGGCCGGGGCATCAAAGGCGCCTTCTGGGCCAATTACCTGGCGGCGGGCCACGTGGCCCTCGCCGGCGGCGAGCCGCGCCTGCGTGCCGCGCGGGCCGGGATGCGAATGGAGCCACTCGGTCACGGCGGCCTGCTCGTCGTGGCGACGGACAGTCCGCTGCCCGAGGACACGCCGGACAGCCGCGAGCGATTTCTGCGGCTGTACGCCGCGCTGCAGCCGGCGTTCCTGTCGCGGGAGGAGACGTCCAACAACAAGCGCGCGATGCTCGGCTACTTCTACCGCGAGCGTCTCGCGGTCATTCCGTGATCCGTCGACGACGAAGGGGGCCCGCTTCATTCGCCTCTTCGGCTCCCGCCCGAAGTCGCTACCGCAGCAGCCAGTCGAGAATCTTCGCATTCTCGTCACGCGGATACGTGTGCGAGAGGTCGTCGATCTCGCGGTAGACGAGCTGGGCGCCGGCGGCGATGAGCGCCTCGCGCGCCATCTGCGCGTACTGCACCGGGAACATCCAGTCGAGCGCGCCGTGCACGAGGTAGATGGGCCGGCCCTGGGCGCGCGCGAGCCCGCCGTTGACGAGCAGACCCGGGTGCAGCACGCCGCACGCGGGAGCCAGGTGCGTGAATGGCATGTCCTCGCGCAGGCCGCAGAGCAGCGCATACGTCGCGCCGTCGGACATCCCGGTGAGCAGCACGCGCGAGCGATCCACCGGATAGCGCGCGGCCACGGAGTCCACCATCGCCCCGAGCCCCTCGGCGTCCACATCGTCGCCGCCGATGATCGACCACGTGCGGTCGCGCGACGTGGGCGCCAGCACCAGCGCGCCGCGTCCGCGCGCATCCGCGAGCCAGCTCCACAGGAAGTCGCGGCCATGGCCGTGGCCGCCGTGCAGGGCGACCACGAGCGGCATACGCGCCCGCCCGTCCCACTGCTCGGGCACGTAGAGTGAAAAGCCGCCGCGACTGGTGCGCTCGTTGTCGGCCTGCAGGACGCCCACGCGCACATCGTCGTCACGCAGCGAGCCCGCCCGCAGCCGCGCGACGAGCTCGTCGTCGTGGCGGCGATCCGGCGTGAGGAACCAGCGACTCACCGCCTCGAAGACCGGCGTGAGGGGATACAGCGTCTCCTGCACGGACGCGAAGCGCCGCAACGCCCGGTAAAGGCCGATGGGATCGCCAGGCGAGCGCGCTGCCTCCACGAAGGCCGCCACGAGGTCGATGGTCTGCCGCGCCACGTCGACGAGACGATCGCGCATGAAGCCCACATCGTCGGGCCACGCGGCCTCCTCGAATGCGCGCAACGGCGTCGCCACGGCCTCCGCGCTGGGGCCGAGCTCGTCGGCGAGCCGCACCGCCAGCGGCGGGTACAGGCGGCGCTGTACCCATCCCACGCGCTCCAGCGCTTCCAGGAGCGCGGGGATCAGCTTCGCGATGGCGTGATGCGGCAGCGTGTGTTCCACCGTCAGGCCAGCCGCGCACGGTCACCGGTGGCGCCGATGGCGACGCCACCCAGGATGAGCACCACCGCCACCATCAGCGAGGCCGTGGGCGCTTCGCCCAGCCACAGGGTGGCCACCACGAGGCTCACGACCGGCGTCGCGAGCAGGCCGAGCGACGTGGTGACGGCGGGCAGATGACGGCCCGCCGTGGCCACCGCCCAGTACGCCAGCGCCGATCCGGGCAGGCTCGAATAGAGCAGCAGCATCGTGAGCTGCGCGTCCCACGCCACTTCCGGCGGCGCCTCGAAGAGGAGAGCGAGAGGCGCGAGGATCAGGGCCGCGAGCAGCATCTCCCACGGCAACAACGCGAAAGGCGTGGCCTGCCAGCGATGGCCGCGCACGTGCACGATACTGGCCGCCCACAGAAACGCTGCCGCGAGGATGGCCACGTTGCCGAGCACCGCACGGCCGTCCCACCAATCGAAGGCGAGCGGATTGAACAGCACGACGAGCCCCGCGAGACCGACGGTGACGCCGATGATCCGCCGCCGCGTGAGCGGCTCGCCGAGGAACAGCCGCGCCCCTGGAGCGACCCACAAAGGCGTCGTATAGGCGAGCACGACGGAGCGTCCGGTGGGCACCAGCTGCAGGCCGAACGCGGTCAGAACGACGAAGCCGACCATGTGCAGCAGCGTGATGCTCAGCAGCACCGGCACGTCCGCGCGTCGCGGCAGCACGAGGGCGCCGAGGGCGAGCGACAGCACGAGGAGCGCGACGGCGCCGATGGCGGAGCGGAGGGCGGACATCCAGAGGGGCGGCAGGCTTTCGAGGAGCACCTTGTTCACGGGCCACGTGATGCCCCACGCGAGCACCACCGTGGCCAGCATGAGCGCGCCCAGCCGGCGGTCTGCGTTAAGCGGCGTCGGCGAAGGCGCGATCGAGGGCTTGGGCGAGGTCGGCGATGAGGTCGTCGGCATCCTCGATGCCGACGGCGTACCGGATGAGGTTGTCCTTGATGCCGACCTGCAGCCGCTCCTCGCTCGTGAGCTCGTAGAAGCTCATGATGGCCGGCTGCTCGATGAGGCTCTCCACGCCGCCCAGCGAGGCCGCGATGTGCGGGATGGCGCACGCGTCCACCACGCGGGAGGCGGCGTCGAGATCGCCGCGCACCTCGAAGGACACCACGCCGCCGAAGCCCCGCATCTGCTTGCGCGCGATGTCGTGCTCGGGATGCGTGGTGAGGCCCGCGTAGTGCACGGCGGCGATGCGCGGGTGGCGCGCGAGAAACTCCGCCACCGCCTGCGCGTTCGTGTTCTGGCGCTCCATGCGCAGCGCGAACGTCTTGAGCCCGCGCACGAGCAGATAGGCCGCGAAGGGGTCGATGACGCCGCCCGTGACGCCCTGCAGCGTGCGCACCCCGTCCACGAGATCGCGCGACCCCAGCACGGCGCCCGCGAGCAGGTCGTTGTGGCCGCCGAGGTACTTGGTGGCCGAGTGCACCACGGTATCCACGCCCCACTCCAGCGGCCGCTGGTTGTACGGCGTGGCGAAGGTGGCGTCGATGATCGTCTTCACGCGATGGCGGCGGCCGATGGCCGCGAACCGCTCGAGATCGAGGATACGGTTGTAGGGATTCGTCGGCGACTCGCTCACGAGCGCGCGCGTGGTGGGCCGGATGGCGTCTTCGAGCGCCTCGTAATCGCCCGCGGGCACGGTCGACACCTCGATGCCGTAGCGCGACAGGGTCTGGTTCAGGAACTGGCGCGTACGCCGGTAGCTGTCGTCGGTGACGACCACGTGCGTGCCGCGCGCGAGCATGGCGAAGAGCGCGGTGGTCATGGCGCTCATGCCGCTCGCGAAGAGCAGGCAGTCCTGCGCGCCCTCGAGCGCGGCCAGCTTGGCCTCCGCCACACGCTGGGTGGGGTTGCCGTAGCGGCCGTACTCGACGCGCTCGATCTTGCCGTCGAAGTGGTCCTTGAGCTCCTGCGTGCTCTCGAACGTGTAGGTGGCCGTCTGCACGATGGGCATCGCCAGTGAGTGGGTGGGCTTGGGACGCGGCTCACCCGCGTGCACCGCGAGCGTGCTGGGACCGAGCGGCTTCTTCGGGGGCTCGCCCATCACGACACCAGCAGGCGCGCCTTTTCGACGTGGCGCGCGATGGCCCGCGCCACCCGCTTGGGATCGGCGGGCAACTCGACGGGCTTGTTGCGGTGGGAGGGCTTGATGCTCTCCAGCGTGCCCATGTGGTAGGCCGCCTTCTGGTCGGCGAACTTCAGCCCGTTGGCCGTCGAGATCACCACCACGCGCTCGTTGGAGCGGATGACCTTGCGATCGACCAGCTTGCGCAGGGCGGCGAGCGCGACGCCCGTATGGGGACAGTTGAACATGCCCGTGCGATCGGCGCGTGCCGCCTCGTCGGACAGCTCCTGCTCCGACGCCTGCTCCACCACCCCGTTGAACTTCTGCAGCGTGCGGATGGCGCGCTTGACGCTGACGGGATTGCCGATCTGGATGGCGGTGGCGAGCGTGGGCTGCGCCGTCACCGCCTCGAAGTGCTTGAAGTCTTCAAGGTAGGAGCGGTAGAGCGGGTTCGCGCGCTCCGCCTGCGCCAGGCAGATGCGCGGCAGCCGGTTCACCAGCCCCAGCTCCTGCATCATGAGGAAGCCCTGCCCCAGCGCGTGTACGTTGCCCAGGTTGCCGCCGGGGATGATGATCCAGTCTGGCACCTCCCAGTCGAACTGCTGCACGATCTCGATAGCCACTGTCTTCTGCCCCTCGATGCGCAGGCTGTTCATCGAGTTCGCGAGATAGATGCGCCGCTCCTTCGTGATCTCCTGCACGACGGCCATGCACCCGTCGAAGTCGGTGTCGAGCGACAGCACGAGGGCGCCATTGGCCAGCGGCTGCACGAGCTGCGCGATGGAGACCTTGTCCTTGGGCAGCAGCACGATGGCGGGGATGCCTGCCGCCGCGCAGTAGGCTCCGAGAGCGGCGGAGGTGTCACCGGTGGAGGCGCACGCCACGCCGTCGATGGGCACGCCACTGGCCATCATCTCCTTCACCAGCGACACGAGCACGGTCATGCCGAGGTCCTTGAACGAGCCCGTGTGCGAATTGCCGCACTGCTTGATCCAGAGATCCTCGACGCGGAGCTGCTTGCCGTAGCGCTCGGCCCACAGGAGGTTGGAGTGGCCCTCGTACATCGACACGATGTTCTGGTTGTCGATGAAGGGCACCACCCACTCTTTCTTGCCCCACACCCCGGAGCCGTAGGGATAGACGTTGCGCCGGTACCGATCGTCGAAGAGATGGATCCACGCCGCCGCCGAGCGCGAGCGCAGCGCCTCCATGTCGTGCTGGACCTCGAGGAGGTCACCGCACGTCGGGCACCGGTAGATGACCTCGCGCAGGTCGTATTGCCCCGGGCAGCCATTGATGCACTGGAACCAAGCGTTGTAGGCCATGCGAAAGCAGTATAGCCCGAGGCCGCCGGGGCCGACACCAACCGCAGAGCCCAACCGTCCGGCCTTGCGGCGATCAGGACCCCCATGCTGTAATCGTGCGTCCGGAGAGACTTTCTATGGTGAGGATCTTCGAAAGGGCCCGGGGCACCGAGACGGCGCGCCTCGCGGTCCAGTCGCTCGGCGATCTGGCAGATACCTACCGTGCCGCGGGACAGTACGACAAGGCAGAGCCGCTCGGCCGGCGTGCACTCAGGATGGCGCAGACGGCCTTCGGCCCCGACAGCCTGGAGGTCTCGGCCCTGCTCAACAACCTGGCCGTGCTGTACAAGTTCCAGGCCCGCTTCAGGGAGTCGGACCAGCTCTATCGGCGGGCGCTGTCGATCACGAGGAAGACCCTCGGTTCCGATCATCCCCAGATCGCGACCATCTATCACAACCTTGGCGGTCTCGAGCATGCGCGCGGCCGGTACTCACGCGGCGAGCCGTTCGCCCGGCGCTCCGTGGCGATCCGCGAGAAGGCCCTCGGTCCAGATCATCCGGAGGTGGCGGCGGATATCGCCGCCCTCGCGGCGATCCTGGATGGCCAAGGCAAGCATGACGAGGCGGGGCCACTGTACCGGCGAGCAATCGCTGTTTTTGAGCGCGCGTTCGGTCCAGAGCATCACGAGCTGGCTGTAAGCTTTAACAACCTCGCCGCCCTCTATCACGCGAAGGGCAAGGGTGCGAAGGCCGAGCGGCTCTACCGGCGAGCACTGGTGATCAAGGAAAGGGCCCTTGGACCTGACCATCCGGACGTCGCCATCACCCTCAACAATTTGGCCGCGCTTTATAGATCGCGAGGCAGGCACGCGAGAGCGGAGCGCCTCTATCAGCGTGCGCGCTCGATCTTCGAGAAAGCGCTCGGGTCGAAGCATCCATCGGTCGCCACCTGCGTCACGAACTACTCGCAGCTCTTGCGTCAGAAACGGAAGGCTGAGGCGGCCGCGTTACATACAGGGGGAGACATGAGCAAAGACAGGAGCAAGGACAAGGAGCGGGGACAGGCCAAGAGCACGAAGCCGACGGTCAAGGAGGCAGCGATCAAGGATCTGGCGCCGAAGCGCGACGTCAGGGCGGGTGCCGGCACCACCGACCGTGATCCATTGGGTCGGTTGTCTTCAAACCACAATGAAACGCTCGTCCTCGACACCGCGAGGAAGCGCCAGGCAAAGTAAGACGCGTGTGAAGCGCGACCGGGACTCACGGGCCCCTAGCATACGACCAGCACTGACACAAAAGAGGGAGCCAATGAGCCGAGACAAGAGCAAGGACAAGGGGCGGGGACACGCCAAGGGCAAGAAGCTGACGGTCAAGAAGGAGGCAGCGACCAAGGATCTGGCGCCGCAAGGCAACGTCAGGGCGGGTGTCGGCGCCGAACCAGAGAGATGGAATAGGTTGTCTTCGAACCACAATGAAACGCTGGTCCTCGACCAGCTTCGAGGGCGCGTCTGACCAATCGATGATGCACGTCCGTTCGGATCGGCCGTTGGAGGCGTCGCTACGGGTCACGGCGCTGCGAGCGCAGTAAGCAGCCACACGCCGGCCACGATCATCAGGGTGCCGATCACGATGCGGGCGGTGAGGATCTCGAGCCCGCGCAGGAAGAAGAAGGACAGGACGAGCACGAAGATCGGCGACACGCTCGCGAGCGGGGCCACCACGCTCACGGTACCGACGCTCAGGGCGAGCACGATCATGAACACCCCCACGTTCTCCGCCACGCCGGCGGCGGCGAAGTAGACGAGGCTCCGGCCGCGGCACCTCATCTCGCCCGTCTGGCGGGAGGCGACGAGGAAGGCGGTGAACGCCACGAAGGCCGCCGTCACGTTGACCGCGAAGCCCGGAAGCGGGGCCATCCCGCCCAGGCCCACCTTTCGGAGCACCGCCACCACGCCGAAGCAGGCCGCGGACGCCAAGGGCAGCACCAGCTTGCTCGGGCGCACGGCGAAGCCGCGGCCGGAGGAGGACAGCAACGTGGTGCCGAGGACGATCACGACTGTCCCGATGAGGATCGTGGCTGTGACGCGCTCGCCGAGGAACACGACCGCCAGCACCGTCGACACGAGAGGGCTGAGATTCCCGACGGCCGCCGCCACCGAGGCGCCCACCGTCTCGATGCTCATGAAGCGCAGCAGGCGGCCCGCCACGGTACCGATGAGACCGGCCAGCGCGAAGTACGCGATGCCAGCCACCGAGGGGGTGCCGACGCCACCCGTCGCGACCACCCCGACCCACAGGCACACCGTCCCCACCGCGACGCTGATCCACATCGCGGTGTACGGGCCGTAGTGCTGGTAGCCGCGACGAACGAGGATCGTGGCCGCCGCCGTCAGAAGGGCGCTCGCGAGCGCGAGGACGGGGACGGCGAGCGTCACGCGTCGGACGCCTTTCGTCGCGGCTGCGCGAGCCAGAAGCACGCGGAGCCGAGGACGCAGAACAGCGTGGCGATCAGGAACGCGATGCGATAGCTGCCGGTGACGTCGAACACGGCGCCCGCAAACCAGGGGCCGATGGCGCCGCCGAGGCCGTTGCCGAGGCTCATGTAGCCGTAGATGGCGCCGAAGCGGCGGCCGGGGAAGAGGTCGGCGGCGATGGCGGTGATGATGGGGCCGCGCGCGCCAAAGCCGAGGCCGAAGAGCACCCCGTACACGTACAGCCCCGCCGGATGCTGCGACTGTTCGATCGATAGCAGGGCAAGCGTGCCCGCCGCCGTGCATCCGTACGAGATCGTCGCCGACCACGCGCGTCCGATGTAGTCGGCGCCGATGCCGAAGATGATGCGGCCGAAGATCGACATGAGGCCGGCGAGGCCGAAGATCCACGCCACGAACAGACGCGGGAACCCGTGATCGACGGCGAACGCGACCTGGTGCGTGACCACGGTGAAGACGGCCAGCGGCGTGCAGACGTAGGCGAAGAAGAGCGCCCAGAACGCCGGCGTCGCGAGCGCCTCCCGCACCCCGATGCCCGCCTCCTCCGGCGCCTCCGCGGCACGCACGACCTGAGGGGACGGCGGCACGCGGTCGCGCACGCCGATCCACACGAGCGGCACGAGGAACAGGAGCGCGCCGATGCCGAGCACCAGGTACGCGTGGCGCCAGCCGTAGGTGGAGATGAGCCACTGTGCAAGTGGACCGACCGTCAGCACGCCCACGCCCATGCCCGAGAAGACGATCCCCATCATGCTCGCCTTGCGCTGTGCGAACCACTGCGCGACGAGGGCGCCCGAGGGCACGAAGCCGACCGCGCACACGCCGACGGCGGTGAAGACGCCCGTGACGACGTACAGGTGCCACACCTCCGTGATACGGCTGGCCAGCACACACGCGACCCCGATCACGACGGCGCCAGTGAGGATCACGCGCCGCGGACCGACGCGGTCGACGAACGTCCCCACCACGGGCGACAGCACGCCCTGCACGACGGACGAGAGCGAGAAGGCGCCTGCCGCCAGCCCGCGCGACCAGCGAAACTCCTCGAGGAGGGGCACCAGGAACACCGAGAACGAGAACATGAGCCCGAAGGCAATGCCCAGCGTGAGCCAGACGGTCACGATCATCAGCCACGGCGAGGTCGAGCCGGCAGCGGTGGGGGCAGTCACCCTGCAGGGCAGGATACGCCGCCTGCCGCGACCTCCGCTTGACAGTCCGTGGCCGGCAGGCCGATGATCCGGCCATGACCACACTGGAACGGGCCGAAGCCGCCGAACACGCGCTGAGCGAGGAGCTGGACCGACTGGTCATCGTGAAGTCGGTGATCTACACCTCGGGCGAGCGCGATCCGAGAGTGCCGGTGCCGCGCCCCCCGGACGCGGGCAAACGCTATCTGATGGCCGACGACCCGCGCCTGCCGCGCATGCCGGAGAAGCCGACCCTGTTCGACTTCTTCAAGCTTCGCTTCACACCCGCCAACCACCTGCTCCAGAGCGCGCGCCTGGCGCAGAAGAGCGGCGC
>JBKKCN010000487.1:0-10272 GCA_046712525.1 Candidatus Rokuibacteriota bacterium | reverse complement strand
GCATCCAGCTGCGGGCCGCCCTCGCCGTTGAACATGACCACGCGGCTGATCCCGAGCTCGAGGAAGGAGAAGGGCGTCACCGTCGCCCGCATGCCCGCCAGTTTCGCGCGCGGGTGATCGCGCCGCTCTTCGAGCTGCGCCACGAAGAAGAACATGTTCGTGGGCCCCACCCACTCTCCGACGAACGGCAGCAGGAACGGCTCCGCGCCCCCCACGCGGACCTGGTCCAGCGGCCGCGCGTTGTTGGACAGGATGAGGGAGCCGTGGATGCCCGGTCCCCACCACAGACTCTCGCGGCCGACGAGCAGCTCCACGTTGAAGAGGGTGAGCTTGGCGTAGCCCGTGAGCAGCCGCGCCGCCCCGAACTCATCGTTGATCAGCATCTCCGGCTGCACGTAGAACGTGAGAAAGTCACCCACCTGCAATCGGCTGTCGAAGGTCAACCCGCCGTTCAGGCCGTCCTGAAAGCGCAGGCCCTGGCTGTTCGGAAAGCTGAAGTCGTGACTGGCGACGCCGGCTCGAGCCTGCGCCCGATCGACCGGGACGAACGACACGAAGCCCGGCGCCTTGGCCGTCTGTCCGGGAAGGCTCACCCCCAGTGCCGCGAGCTCCGGCCGGAACTCGTCCATGAGGCGGTCGAGGACTGCTTCGAGGTCCCGCCGGCCGTTGTAGGCGCCGGCGGAGTCGCGCCGGATGCTGTCGATGGCGCGGGCGACGATGCGCGCAGCCGCCATCCGGTTGATGGGCTTGGTGTTGATCACCGCGCGCTGCGCGAGCCCGGCGGTGACGAGACGCTCGAGGTCGTCGTAGACGGCCTCGCGATAGAGGGAGAATCCGCCCCAGTTCTTGAGCGGGATGTCGCTGCGGTCGAACGCATGCGACATCGGCGCTGCCAGCGCGACCATCAGCGCCGCCAGCGCAAGCGTGGGCACGGTCAGATCCCGGATGCGCCTCATGCCGTTCTGAGCCGCCGCGGCGGCAACAGATACTCGAGGAAGAAGGCGACCGCGGCCCCCACGAGGAATCCGGTCCCGAGCCCGAGCCCGAGGTTCAGATAGGGACGCGGTTTCGCCGCCCGCCGCGGCGGCGCCGCTGCGTCGAGGACGACCACGACGGGCACGTCCCGCGCCTCGGCAAGCTTCGTCCGTTCCACTTGCTGAGTGAGGAGGCCCGCCAGCGTGTCCTGGATCAGGACTTCCCGCGTGAGCCGCGCAAGCTCGAGCCCGACCTCGGGGACCTGGGACAGCGGCAACGAGAAGTCACGGCGCGTGCTGCTGTCCACCGCGCGACGGGCGGTACCGTCGCCGTATTCGACCTCCGCCAGCTGCTTGTTCATCTCCTGGATGCGTCGGCGCAGAGAGATGACGTCGGGGTTGGCGTCGGTGGCGAAGCTGCGCATGACCTGGAGCTGGACCTCGGCCGCCACCACCTCACCCTTGAGCCGTGCCGCGGTCGCGATGGCCCCCTTCGCCTGCTCCTCGAGGACCACCGTGCGGTTCTGCTCCTGGAAGCGCCGCACCGCGGCTTCCGCCCGCGCGAGGTCCGTCTTCGCCCGGGCCAGCTGCTCGGTCAGGTATGCGCGCTCGCGGCCCGCTCCCCCCGTGTCGAACTCGCTGATGAGGCGGTCGGCCTGCTCGATGAAGTAGTTGACCATCTGCGCGGAGACGACAGGATCCGTGTCCTGCACGGCCACGACGATGGTGGGCTCGCGGGCGGAGGCGAGCACCGTCGTGCGCTCCCTCAGATCCCGGACCGCGTCCTCAGGGAAGCGGACCTTGTAGCGCTCCTGCAGGCCGAACTTGTCGACCACCATGCGGGCGACCCTCTTGCTCTTCAACACACTGACCACGAGGTCACGGTTCGGCGTGAGTGAAGGGAGCGCCATCGAACTGGCCTGCTGCAGAAGTCCGGAGCCGGCGAGACCGCCCAGCAGGCCGGCGCCGCCGGTTTCCTTGGGCTGGACCAGGGTGGCGCTCGCCTCGTAGACCTTCGGCATCCATATGTTGAAGCCGAGGGCCACCAGGACGCCGAGCATGCAGAGCACCGCCACCAGCCACTTGCGGCGCCACAGCATGCGCGCATAGCGAAAGACCGTGATCTCCTCGGCGTCTGCCGAGGCCGCATCGCCCGCAGGCATCCCGTTCACGAGTCCGTACCTGCCGGCCGGTACGTAGGTACCGCGTCGCGTAACCGCTCGATGACCGAGGCCTGGCGCCCCGTGTCCGCCGCCCGCTCCAGCGCGTCCAGCCGCTCGAAGAGCTGGCCCGGAAAAGGGCCGGCGCTCGCGCGCATGCGGAGGACACCCTTGACCCCCGATGGCTCCGTCACCTCGTCCGCACCCACGAGCTCCTCTTCGAGCCGCTCGCCCGCGCGCAGGCCGATGAACGTGATCGGGATCTCCTCCTCGGAGGCGAACCCGGAGAGTCGGATGAGGTTGCGCGCGAGGTCGAGCACCCGCACGGGCTCGCCCATCTCCAGCACGAAGAGGTCGTCGCCCGTCGCAAGCGCGGCCGCGTGCAGGACGAGGTGCACCGCCTCGGGGATGAGCATGAAATAGCGCCGCATGTCGGCGTGCGTCACGGTGACGGGACCGCCGGATCGGATCTGTTCCAGGAAGTAAGGCACGACGCTCCCGTTGCTGGCGAGGACGTTGCCGAAGCGCACGGCGGTGAAGACGCACCGTCCCCGGCCGTTCATCGATTGCACGAAGAGCTCGGCGGCGCGCTTGGTGGCCCCCATCACGCTCACGGGGTTGACGGCCTTGTCGGTGGAGATCAGCACGAAGCGCTCCACCCCGAAGCGCAGCGCGCCTTCCGCCAGCACCCGCGTTCCCCGCACGTTGTTCTTCACGGCTTCGCAGGGGTTGATCTCCATCAGCGGCACGTGCTTGTGCGCGGCGGCGTGGAAAACGATCTCGGGATGGTGAAAGGACAGGACGTCGGCCACTCGCGCCTCGTCAGTGACGTCGGCGACCACGGCCGTCACCGTGCCGCCCCCCTCGGGCAAGGCGCTCAGCTCGGTGGTGACCGCGTGCAGCCCGTTCTCGTAGCGGTCGAGGAGCACCAGACTCTTCGGCGCCAGCCGTACGATCTGACGGGAGAGCTCGGAGCCGATAGAACCGCCCGCCCCCGTCACCAGCACGCGGCGCCCTTCGATGAGCAGCCGCGTGACCGAGTTGTCGAGCCCGACGGGCGCCCGCTCGAGGAGGTCTTCCACCGAGAGGGTGCGGATCTGGCTCACCGTGACCTTACCGTCGAGGATGTCCCGGAGATTGGGGACGGTCTGGATGGGGACCTTGAACCCCTCCAGCGCCCGCACGATGCTGCGGACCGTCGACGGCGTCGCGCGCGGCATGGCAATGAGCACGGCGTCCGGCTTCGTCCTCGCCATCACGCGAGCGATGTCGTCACGGGTGCCGAGGACCTTGACGCCGTGGATCCGCGTGCCGACCTTGGCGGGATTGTCATCCACGAACGCCACCGGCTTGTACCCGTGAAAGGAGGTGTGCAGCATGTCGCGCACGATCATCTCGCCCGCATCGCCGGCGCCGTACACGAGCATGCGCTTGCGGCGGCGGTCCCAGCCCAGCGCCCGGCACACCCGCCGGAGGAGCCGGGCGCCCCCCAGCAGAAAAATCAGGAGCAGCGCATCCATCACGAAGACCGAGCGCGGGTAGCCGGTGGCGCCGAAACGCCAGCGCACGACCACGTAGAACACCGCGGAGCTCATCGCCACGCCGCCGATGAGGTTTCTCAGATCGCCGGTGCTAGTGTAGCGCCAGAGGCCCTCGTACACCCTGAACGGCACGAAGCTGACGCCGCGGATGGCGAGCAGCCATGGCAGCATCACCGTGAACTCCGCCCACGCCGGGGGCGGAATGTCGCCGTCGAAGCGCAGCCAGAAGGCGAGGTAATTGGAGACGCCGACGACCGTCAGGTGAAAGAGGACGACAAAGGGACGGCGGTACCGCAAAAGAAACCTTAATGAATACACTCGCTACCCCTCAAGACTCGACAGCGGTTTAGATTCGGCCTTCCGAGGAGTTCGATCGCGCCACACTATAGTTGAGTTGCAGAAGCGCGCCCAGGAAATTTCGCTGCCATCGATCGACGCACCCGCCGCTGCCGCGTCATCGTCGCGCGGAACGCGGAGTGACGTGCTCCCGGTAACCGAGACGCGTGTCCACTCCCAGGGCCTCCCCGTAGACAGACTCGCGGTCACCTTACACGGTGGCGACAAGCATCTCCTCGTTGAGCCACGTGAGGGTGACGGGATCGGTAATACCGCCGGACGGGAAGCACGGCCGTCCATAGCGGGTCGGCGGCGCTCACCGGGCGTGCTCCCGGCACAGGTTCCGCACCGACTCCACGACGTGCCGCACTTCCTCGTCACGCATGCCCGGGAAGATGGGCAGGCTGACGAGACGGGTCCACGCGGCGGCGGCGGCGGGGAACTGCTCGGGCGCGTACCCGTACGCGTCGCGGTAGTACGGATGGAGGTGGAGCGGCTTCCAGTGCACGCTGCACTGTACGCCTCGCTCCCCGAGCGCCTCCACGAAGAGGTCGCGCGTCACCGTGAGCGCCTCCAGGCGAAGCCGGATGAAGAACAGATGCCACGAATGGAGGCGATCCGCCGGCAGGGGAGGAAGCTCGAGCGCGTCGAGGCCGGCAAACCCGTCCAGGTAGCGGCGCGCCACCGTCTCCCGTTCCAGGCGAAGCGCGTCTGCGCGACGCAGCTGCTGGAGGCCGAGCGCGGCCGCCACGTCGGTCATGTTGTACTTGAACCCCGGCGCCACGATGTCGTAGTTCCAAGAGCCGCCTTTCTCGTACCGTCGCCACGCGTCGCGCGACAACCCGTGCAGGCTCATCACGCGCATGCGCTCGGCGAGGCGCTCGTCAGCGGTCACCGCCATCCCACCCTCGCCCGTCGTGATGGTCTTGTTGGCGTAGAAGGAAAAGCAGGCGATGTCGGAGGTCCGCTCCCCGCATCGCTGCCACGCCGACGAGGGCGAGGGACGCCACGCCGCCGGGAACGCGTGCGCGGCATCCTCCACCACCCACAGTCCGTGCCGCGCGGCGAAGTCGCGCAGGCCTCCCACGTCGAGCATGAGGCCCGCGTAGTGGACGGGCACGATCCCCACCACCTTGCTCGCCCGTGCCGCCGCCAGCCGCTTCTCGGCGTCGGCGAGGTCGAGGTTGAGCGTCAACGGATCGCAGTCGACGAGGATAGGGTCGCCGCCGAAATAGCGCACGACTTCCGCGGTGGCGGCGAAGGTGAAGGTGGGCACCAGCACGCCCTCGCCTCGCTGGAGTCCGAGCGCCTCGAGGGCGAGGTGGAGGGCCGCGGTGCATGAGTTGACGGCGACCGCGTAAGGCGCGCCCACTGCCGCCGCGAACTCCTCCTCGAATCGCTTCGTCTTGGGGCCCGTGGTGAGCCAGCCGGAGCGCAGCGTGTCTTCCACTTCCTTCACGTCGGCGTCAGTGATGCTCGGGCGGAAAAAGGGAACGTGCATCATCGGTCCTCCTGCAGGGCATTTATCGTTGTCGGCTCGCGGCGCCGCATTCTACCAGCGCCACGCCTCGCAGAGTCCATCACCGCACACGCGCGGACGGGGTGGCGGCGTCCACGTCGAGCTTACGCGCGATCGCCTTCCTCGCGAGGACGAACAGCACCGCGTACGTGGCGAAGAGCAAGGCGGAATACATGGCGACCGCCCATCCGGAGGGCCAGCCCATGATGTGACTCAGCACGAAGGCGCCCGTGATGAGCCCCACACTCGCCGCGCTCGTCCAGAACACCCAGGCTTGCCGCTCGAGAATCGTCAACGTCTGAAAGATGGGCCCCACCACGAGACGGGCGATGAGCGCGGGGACGAGGCTCCGCACGTAGTGACCGGCCTCGAGCCACTCGGCACCGAACACCGCCACGAAGAGCGGCGGAGCCACGGCGCCGATGAGCACCAGCGGTGGCGCCATGCTCGTGAGCAGCACCCGCGCTGTGCGGTTGAAAAGACGCTTCAGGTTCTCCGGATCATGCCGGGCGAGCTCGGCGCCACGCCCCAGATAGACTTGCGCCACGGTGTCGGAGGTGACGGTGGCGAGGACCCACATCACACCGTGGGCGAATGTCAGCGAGCCGGCCGCATGAGCTCCGTAGAAAGACGCCACCAGCAGAATGGGGATCTTCGTCTGCAGCGATTGCAAGAGTGCGGCCGGCATCGCGAAGAGCGGGAAATACGCGTACCGGCCCGCCACGCTTTGAACGCCCGCGCGGGTGATACCACCTATCAGCATCCTGTCCCCACGCCAGACGAAGCGGGCGAGCCTCCATGCGCCGATGACCGCGCCGACCGCATCGCCGATGATCAGTCCCACACCGCCGATCCTCGCCATCCCCAGCGCCACCATCGCGACGGCCTGGCCCACGCTCTGCTCGACGCGCGTGCGCGCGATCATGTGGTAGGCGTGTCGGCGGATCGCCCAGTAGCTGCAGACCTGGTACAGGCCCGCGGCGAGCAGCATCACCGGAAGCCACCACAGGTATCGACTCAGTCCGGGAGCATTGGTCCATGCCGCGAGCCGGTCCTTGACGAGCCACACGCCGATCACCGTGGCGGCGGTGGCGGCGACCACGATACATGCGCTCAACCCCAGCACGAAGGCGGCGACCTGATCGCTGTCGGGCAGCGGAACCGCACGACTGTAACCACCGTCGCTCATGACGACGAGCAACGCCAGCAACGAGACGAAGATGCCGATGACGGCGAAATCGTGAGGTGTGTACAGGCGCGAGATGACGGGGGTGACGGCGGCCATCACGAGATGGCCACTCAACGCGCCCGTCGCCAGCACCATGACGCGCCGGCCGAAGACGTTCGCGGTGATACGTCCACCGCGGTCGGCCTTCACCGCGCGCTCGACGCATCGCCGCACGATCTCGCTCACGTCGCGTCCACGTCGCGTGGCTCGGAGCGGGGCATCGTCACAGGAGCTCGAGGTCGCCGATGGACAGCCGCCACTGTCGACGATCCAGCGCACTCGGCGCGGCTGCGGCATCGAGCGCACGCGCGGTCAGGATGGGCCCAATGCGGGGGGCGGGGACGAACCCGCTCCTCAGCAGGACGGCACGCTCGTCCGTGCGTGACGCTGCCATCGCGGACATGTAGTCGGGATGCGCGGCTCCGGCGAGTCGAGCGATGGTGCGACGGGCAAGCTGTCGGGAGCCGCGGTCGCTGCCCATCACGATGTCGCAGATGCGCAGCTCGCGCAGCTCGCCCGTCCACTTGAGGCGTCCGATCACGAGCGCGCCACGCTCGCCATCCACTTCGCCATCGGCAAAGTACGTGAAGCCGGGCACGTTCCCGTAACGCCATCGAAGGTAGGCGGCGGTGCGGGGCGTACCCAGCCGGCCATTCGTGCGCACCGCCCGCTCGGCAAAGGCGACGATCGCAGGATGGTCGAGGACGTCCTTCGCGGGGCGCGCGGGCAGATCGCCGGCCGCGGATCGCCCACCCACCGCGCGCCGGGCGAGCGCAGCCATGATGCGCCACGGTCGCTGGGGGCGGATCAAGAGGCTCACGCGTCCCAGGCTCTTCCATCCCATCTTGATGAAGCCGGGCCGGCTGTTGGCGTTCGGGGTATTGAAGACGAACGCGACTCCTGCCGCGCGTACCTGCTCTACGAGCGCCTCCGTGAGCTTGGTGAAGATCCCGCGCCCGCGGCATTCAGGATGGGTGGCCGTATCCACCGCCCGCACAGCGTGGAACACACGCCCGGCCGCCGTCCACTCCCAGCGCATGAACGCTCTCAACCCCACCACGGTCCTGTCCTTCTCGGCCACGAGGACGTACGACGGGCCGAAGGTGCCGTCCCGGTGCTTCCAGTTCCAGTAGTCGAGCGTGCGGGGGCTGCCCTCGACCATGCTCTGCCGCAACAGACCGAGGATCGAGGTCGTATCGACGGCCTCCGCCGGTCGGATGATCAGCTCGTCGTCAGACATGCCCGTGCCTCACGCCGCATCGAAGCGCTCCATCCACTGGTCGAACAGGAAGAGGCGGAAGAGCAGCTGGCCGATCTCCTCCTTCGGTTCCTTGCCGCTCCACATCTCGTCGGCGACCCGCCTCACCTCCGCGCGATCCACGAGCGCCCACAGCGGACGATCCGCGGCCAGCCAGCGTTCGAGTGACGGCCTGAGCTCGCCGCACAACCAGCGACGCTGGGGCACCTCGAATCCCAGCTTGCTCCGGCGAGTGCGTACGGCGTCCGGCAGCATGTCGGCAAGGCCCACGCGGAGCGGCCATTTGGTCCAGCCCCGCCGGAAGCACACCTCCGGCCGGAAGGCCAGGCAGAGCTCGATCAGCTCATGATCGAGAAACGGGTATCGGCCTTCGACGCCGAACGCCATGGAGTTACGGTCCTCCCATTTCAGGAGCCGGGGAAGGAACAGCGTCCGCAGCTGATACAGGCGCTGTCCCTGAGAATCCAGCTCCAGCGCCTTCGCGCCCACGCGCGTGTCGACCTCGGGCACCGAGGCACGGAAGCGAAACTGCTCGCGTCCCTGAAAGCGGTACCTGCGCAGCATCGTCGGGAGCTGCAGCAAGAGATGAGGGTTCCCGCGTCCGGATACCGCTCCGAGGAAGTGGAGGGCGGCGCCGAGGACCTGCCCGCCGATGATGAGCGACCGGAGGAACAGGAAATAGGACTGCCAGTAGCCCAGCAGGATCTCGTCCCCGCCCTGGCCGTTGAGCGCCACGCAGATGCCTTCCGCGCGCGTCCGCCTCGCCAGGCAGTACGCGGCGTAGTTGGACAGGCTCCCCACCGGCTCATCGTGAATCCACACGAAGCGGTCGACATCCCTGAGGAAGCCTTCGGCGTCGGGGGTGACGAAGTGGGACACCGCACGCTGTTGCGACAGGACCGCATCGACGAACGGGCGCTCGTCGACCCGGTCTCCCGGGAACGTGCACGAGAACGTCTGCAGGCATCCGGCCTCTTCGTCGCGTCCCCGCCCCGCGAGCACCGTGATGGCGCTGGAATCCAGTCCGCCGCTGAGCGCGGAGCCCACCGGAACATCGCTCCGGAGGTGGAGCCGCACGCTCTCTTTGAGCTTGGCGGCGAAGAGGCCGGCCGCCTCTTTCTCGTCGGAGATCACCGGCTGGATTCGCTCGGGGTGCCAGTACGTCTCGAACGGCGACAGCCGCAGGGTGTCGAGCGACATCCGGGCCCACGTCCCCGGCGGAATGGGGGTGACTCCGGCGAAGAATGTCCGCTGCGGGTCCTCGTGGCCTGTCCGCAAATATTCGGCGATCGTCGCCGGGTTCATCCGTGCACGGAAGGCCGGCAGGCACAGCAACTGCTTCACCTCGGACACGACGGCCACCACCCCTTCGCCCTGCCACAGGTAGAGGGGCTTGATACCGAGCCGGTCCCGACAGAAAACGACCTCGCCGCGCGCGCTGTCGAGAAGAACGAGCGCCCACATCCCTCGCAGGCGCGAGAAAGAGGCGGGACCCAGCTCGGCGAAGGCGGCCAGGATCACCTCCGTGTCCGACGTCGAGCGGAAGGTATGGCCGAGCCGGGCAAGCTCCGCGCGGAGCTCCATATAGTTGTAGATCTCACCGTTGTGGATGAGCCAGTAGCGACCGCCGTACGCCATGGGCTGGTGGCCCGAGGCGCTCAGGTCGAGGATCGACAGGCGTCGATGCCCGAGCCCCGCCGCCCACCCGTTCTCACTGGTGGGCAGTGGCGTCAGCGATCTGCCACGGCGGTCGAAGAAGGCCGCGCCTTCGTCGTCCGGACCGCGATGCCGCGCTTCGTCGCGCATGCGGAGAACCGCGTCGAAGGGGCACCCGGCGTCTTCCCGCTTGAACACCGCCGCCAGTCCGCACATCTCAGTGTCCTTCCTTCGCCGGTGCGTGGCGGGAAGCCACGCGTTCCTCGCGGTTCACCCGTGACGGGGGCGGCAGCGTCAGGAACTGGCGCCACCGGTCTCGTACGTGCGTCCAGGTGAATGCCGCCGCCCTCGCGCGGCCGGCGCGCGTCAGGCGCAACGTCAGCGCCGGGTCGTCGAGAAGCCGGCAGCAGGCCGCGGCGAGTGACGCCGGATCGCCGGGAGCGACGAGGAGGCCGTCCTCGCCGTTCCGCACCAGGTCTGGCGTGCCGCCCGCAGTTGTCGCCACCACCGGCAGCCCGGATGCCCACATCTCGAGGATGGTCACGGGCATGTTTTCCACCTTGTTGGCTTGAAAATAGATGTCGTGCGCGTCGGCGAGCT
>JBKKCN010000486.1:0-4664 GCA_046712525.1 Candidatus Rokuibacteriota bacterium | reverse complement strand
CGCGCGTGAAGGAAGAGGTGTACCTGCCGAGCTGGCTCGACGAGGAGCGGCTGACCTATACCGATCGCCTCGCCCGGCTGCTGGCGGGGCTGCTGCCCGACGAACCGGGTCTCGAAGGCACCGTGAGCACGCTGCCCGGCGCCTTCAAGCCGCTCGTGACGACGCCGGAGGACGTGGCGCGCATGGCGCAGCACCTCCTTCGCCACACCGCCATGCTCCACCGCCTGCACCAGGAGACGGGCAAGCTCATCTCGCTGGCGATCGAGCCGGAGCCGTGGTGCTTCGTGGAGACCGTGGCGGAGGCGGTCGCCTTTTTTCAGGACCACCTCTTCTCCAAGGCCGCCGTCGGCATGCACGGATTGAGCGAGGAGGTGGTGCGCCGTCACCTCGGCCTGTGCTTTGACGCCTGTCACATGGCGGTGGGTTTCGAGGAACCACTGGCGGCCATCGGCCGGCTCACGGCGGCGGGCATCCGCATCGGCAAGATCCAGGTGAGCGCGGGGTTGAAGGTCATCTTTGACGGCCAGGACGCGCCGCTGCTGGCCGCGCTGCGCCCGTTCGCGGAGGGCGTGTACCTGCATCAGACGGTGGAGCGGACCGGCGGCCGGCTCTCCCGGTTTCTCGACCTGCCGGAAGCGCTGGAGATCGCGGAGGCCGGGCCCAGCGAGCCGCGTGAGTGGCGCATCCATTTTCACGTGCCCCTCTTCCGCGAGCGGCTCGGGCTCTTCAGCAACACGCAGGACTACCTGCGCGAGCTGCTCGCCCTCGTGGCCAAGACACCGGTGTCGCCGCACCTGGAGGTCGAGACGTACACGTGGGACGTCCTGCCCGAGCAGTACCGCCGGGAAGGCGTCGTCGCCGCCGTCGCGCGCGAGATGCAATGGGTCATGCAGCAGCTGTAAGCGGGGGCTGGTTCGTCTATCTGCGCCTGGGCCGCGTGTCCAACCTGCCCACGGTGTGGACCAACGTGGCGGCGGGCGCCGTGCTCTCTGGCGCGCCGCTGTATCCCGGCACGATGGTGGCCCTGCTCGTCGCGCTGTCGCTCTTCTACATCGGCGGGATGTACCTGAACGACGCCTTCGACCGTCACGTCGACGCACGCGAGCGCCCGGAGCGCCCGATCCCCTCCGGTCTCGTGAGCGCGCGTACGGTGTTCACGCTCGGCTTCGGCATGCTCGCGGTGGCCATCGTGATCCTGGCCGTGGCCGCGTGGGGCGGACGTTGGGGCGGCGCCACGCGCGCGGTGGCGTCGGGGGTGGCGCTCGCGGTGGCCATCATTTATTACGACGTCGTGCACAAGCGCGATCCGCTGAGCCCGCTCATCATGGGCCTGTGCCGCCTGCTCATCTACATCACGGCCGCGCTCGTCGTCTCCGGCCGCATCGCGACGCCCGTGCTGGAGGGCGCGGCGGCGCTGCTTGCGTACCTGATCGGCCTCACCTACGTCGCCAAGCAGGAGAACCTCGCGAGATTCCGCAACGCGTGGCCGCTCCTCTTCCTCGCCGTGCCGTTCCTCTACGCCATGCCCATCGTGAACGACACCGTCGGCGGCGCGCTCCTCTATCTCGGCTTCCTCGGCTGGGTGGTCTACTCGCTGTCCTTCCTGCGTCCTCGCCGCATGAACATCCCCGGCGCCGTGGTCCGGTTGCTCGCCGGCATCTGCCTCCTCGACGCCCTCCTCATGGCCGGCGCCAACGAACCAATGCTCGCCGTCGCCGCCATCGGCGGCTTCATCCTCACAAGAATCCTGCAAGGCTACGTCGCCGGCACCTGACGCGGCGTGCGTTCGGCGGGAGCGGGTTGGGCTCGGGGTGCAGGGACCCGTTTCCCGCTCACTGAACACGGACAAGGCGTGTCGATGGAGCCCAGCCGCCCTCGGTCCGATTCGAGCGCCATCCACGTGGTCCTCGCACCCCGAGCCCAACGCGCTCCCGCCGAACGCACGCTGCCGGACGGGCGCCTCCCAGCTAACCGATCGAGAAGCGCTGAGCGTTGCCCATGTGCGGCCAGACGTACGACTGCACGTTGGCGAGGATCTGGCGAAGATGGTTGCGGTCGTGATGGACCCATTCGTGGAGGAGGTAGCAGGATCCTGATGCGGCCCGCGAACCCGCGACGCTCCGCCTCGATGAGGTGGCCGAGCACTTCGTGCGCGCACCACTCGCCGGGTGCGGGATGGTGCGTGAGGACGGCGGGGGGGAGACCGGACAGCTCCGCCTCGATGGCGCCCGCGGCGGCGTGCAGGAGCGCGGCTGCCTCGCGCGGCGCGAGCGCGCTCATGGTGCAAACACGTGGTCGAGGATGAGCTGCTTGACCGCGGTGGCGTCGACGACCTCGTTTTCGACCAGCGCGGGGTCGCTCGTGATGAAGACGGGTCGTCGGTGGTCGTCGAAGACACGGCCGTGGGAGCCGCGCACGAGCGTGGCGTCGAGCGGGATCACGTCCATCAGGTAGCGGAAGCCGAGCGCCTTCTTCAGGAGCGTGGCCCCGATCTTCAGCTTCGGCGCGCGCAGCATGGGATCGAGGAAGAGCTCGACGGGGTCGTAGCCGGGCTTGCGATGGATGTCGACGGTGCGGGCGTAGTCAGGTGCAAGAGTGTCGTCGAGCCAGTAGTAGTACGTGAACCACCGGTCGGGCGCGGCCATCGCCACCAGCTCGCCCGAGCGGGGGTGATCGAGGCCGATTCGCCGCTTGCCGTCGCTGTCGAGCACGGCCTCCACGCCGGACAGCCCTTCCAGCAGCTGCTTGACCTCCGGGATCATCTCGGGGCGCTGCACGTAGACGTGCGCCACCTGGTGGTCCGCGACGGCGAACGCCTCGGAGGCGCCGGGATCGATCACGTCGTGGCCCAGCTCGTTGCGCACGGACAGCAGCTTGGCCTCGCGCAGCGCGCGGTTGATGTGCACGGGGCCCGTGACGTCCGTGATCGCGTACTCCGAGAGGACGACCACTCGCGCGCCGTCGCGCTGCACGTGGTCGATGAGCTCGCCGCACACGGCGTCGATCGCCTTCAGCTCGGCGGTGAGGTTGGGATGGCGAGGGCCGAGCCGCTGCAGGCTGTAGTCGAGGTGCGGCAGGTACACGAGCGTGAGCGTGGGCCGGCGCGTGTCGTAGACGTGGCGCGCGCACCGGCCGATCCAGCGGCTGGACGTGATATCCGCCGTCGGCCCCCAGAAATTGAAGAGCGGAAAGGGGCCCAGCGCGCGGGTGAGCTCGTCGCGCAGGTCGCCGGGCTTGGTGTGGATGTCGGGGATCTTGCGGCCGTCGGCGGGATACATCGGACGCGGCGTCACCGCCCACGTGGCCGCACTGTACATGTTGTACCACCAGAAAAGCTTGGCGCATGTGAAATCGGGGTCGCGACTTGCGGCAGTTTCCCAGATTTTTTCGCCCTTCACGAGATGGTTGGATTGCCGCCACAGCCAGATCTCCGACAGGTCGCGGAAGTACCAGCCGTTGGCGACGCAGCCGTGCTCGCGCGGCAGGGCGCCGGTGGTGAAGGTCGACTGCACGGAGCAGGTGAGGGCGGGAAAGATCGTCCGCAGCGGCCGCGCCCGCCCCGCGCGCGCGAGCGCGGTGAGATGCGGCGTGCGCTCGTCCAGGACGTCGGCGGTGAGGCCGACGACGTTCAGGACGACCGTGCGGCGCATCACTGCACGAGAGGCGTCTGGCCGCGCAGGACGGAGTTGCCCTCGAAGAGCCGGGTCTGGTCGATGGCGGGAGCGGCCACGGTGTCGTCGAGATCGAGCTGGCCGCTCTGGGCGAAGAAGGTCACCGGGTTCTGCCAGAAGATCCGCGCCACGTCGGCCTCGGGCACCCCGCTCTCGCGCATGAGCGCCACCGTCTTCGGCACCTTCAGGGGATCGCTGACGCCCCAGTCGGCGGCGCTGTTCACGAGAATGCGCTCGCTGCCGTACTTCTTCACGAGCGCCACCATGCGCGCCTCGTCCATCTTCGTCTTGGGGTAGATGGAATGCCCGGCCCAGCACGCGGTCGCCAGCACGAGGGGCAGCGTCTCCTCGGTGTTGTGGTCGATGAGCGCGCGCTCCTCGGGGAAGCCCACGTCGCGGATGAGGCTGAGGCTGCGCTCGGTGCCGCGCTTCTTGTCCCGGTGGGGCGTGTGCACGAGCACGGGGAGGTCGAAGCGCAGGGCGAGCTCGAGCTGGGCGGCGAAGTACTTGTCCTCTTCGGGCGTGAGGTCGTCGTAGCCGATCTCCCCCACCGCCACCACGCCGTCCTTGCCGAGGTAGCGCGGCAAGAGCTCGATGACGCCCGGCGCTACGCGCGCGTTGTTGGCTTCCTTGGGATTGAGCGACAGCGTGCAGAAGTGCCGGATCCCGAACTGGCTGGCGCGGAAGCGCTCCCAGCCCAGCAGGCCGCTGAAGTAGTCCTCGAAGGTGCCCACGTGCGTGCGCGGCTGGCCGAGCCAGAACGACGGCTCCACGAGGGCGGCGATACCGGCCGCCGCCATTGCTTCGTAGTCCATGGTGGTTCGCGACGTCATGTGGATGTGCGGGTCGAACAGCTTCATCGCTCGCTCCCTTTCACGTTCATCAAGAGGTCCAGGTCCGGCGGCACCGGTCGTCCCGCCGCCCGCCGCTCGCTGGCATAGTCGGCGGCCATGCGCGCCAACTCCTCCGTCACGCGCAACCGCAGCCCTACGA
>JBKKCN010000485.1:0-4039 GCA_046712525.1 Candidatus Rokuibacteriota bacterium | reverse complement strand
GACCACTTTCCATCCCACGTCGGGAAACCGCACCCACGTCTGGCTCTGCCGGCCGATCAGCGGGCGACCCCGCACCTTGAACTCGAGGTTCACGGTGGCGACGTCACGGCCGAGGGTCAGGATCTCGAGGCGAATGCGCTTTTCCTTGATCCCGGGCCCCGGCGGCCGCGCCACTCGGTGGGAGTGGATCTCGCTGAAGCCGTAGACGTTCTCTTGGAGCGCGTAGCGGATGGTGTGGGGGCTATTCCAGAAGGTGGCGTCGAGCACGTCGACGTTCTTGTCGATGAGCGCCTGCTCGTACCGCTCGTGAAGGTCGCGGATCTCGGCCACCACCTCGGGGATGTTCTCCGTCATATCCATTTGCTGTTCTCCATCGCTTTCGCCACCGCGACCAGCGTGGTGTCCCTGTTGTGCGCGCCGAGAATCGACAATCCCACCGGCAGGCCGTCGACGTCCGCGCCCGGGAGACTGATCTGCGGCATCCCGGCGAGACCGCCGTGGGCGGCGAGGCAGTTGATGCGCGCTCGCAAGGGCTCGACGGTTGCGAGCGGCAGGCCCTTGCGGGGCGCGGGAAACGGTGTCGTCGGCATGCACAGGATCGTGCCCGGTGGGAGCAGCCACGTGAGCCGGGCGCGCGCTTCGGCCCGCATCAGCGCCGCCCACTGCCGGTCGCTGTCGGGAATGGTGCTCGCGAGCGCCAGGTTGCGGGCCACGCTGAACTGCAGGCGGGGGTTATCGCGATCGATCCATTCCTTGAAGGTCAGCCACGCCTCGTATGGCTGCAGCGTGCGCTGGGCGCGCGACCACACGGACAGCCCGGGTGGAGCCAGCACGTCTTCGCGGACCTCTTTCACGAGAGCGGAGAGCCTGGCCACCATCGGCTGCAGCGCGGCGGACGTCTCGGCATCCGCGAAGCCGAAGGCGTCCACCGCCACCACGAGCCGGGTGGGCAGGGTGGCCGCGATGGGCTCGCCGAGCAGCACTTCGGACACGCGCGCAAACGTGGCCACGTCGCGCGCGAACCATCCCGCCGTGTCGGACGTGGGCGCCTGCGGCAGCATGCCGCTGAGATCCAGGCGCCCGTGGGTGGGACGGATGCCGTAGAGACCGCAGAAGCTGGCGGGCACGCGCACCGAGCCGCCGGTATCGGTGCCGAGCGCGGTGTCGCACAGCCCCTGGGCGACGGCGGAGGCCGAGCCCGACGACGAGCCGCCGGGCACGCGGTCGGGCGCTTTTGGATTGAGCGGCGTGCCGTCGAAGGGGTTCTCGCCGAGGATGCCGAGCGAGACCTCGTCGGTGATCGTCTTGCCGATGAGCGTGGCGCCCGCGTCGAGCAATCGCTGCACGGCCCACGCGTGGCGCGTCGGCACCGGATTCTGGCGCGCCCAGTCCGGATTGCCGCCGCCCGTCGGATGGCCGGCGACGTCGAAGAGATCCTTGGCGGCGAAGGTGAGGCCGGCGAGGGGACCGTTCGGCGTCCCCGCGATGCGCAGCGAGGGGCCGGGGACGAAGGCGCTGCTCACGGAGGGCATCGCCGCACAGTAGTGCCTGTGGCGCCGGACTTGTCAAGGACCGCCGGAGTTGTGCGACCATGGCGTGCATGAAGATCGTCGACGTCACGGTGAAGCGGTACCGCGCATCGCGCGAGCCCGGCGCCGATGCGGGCGGCATCCAGATCGTCGAGGTGCACACGGATGCCGGCGTGAGCGGCATGGGGTTCGTGAGCGCGGGCGGGGCCACCAGCGATATCGTGGCGACCCTCGTGCGCCGGAATCTGAAGGCCGTCGTCGTCGGCGAAGATCCGCTGCTCACGGAGGACCTCTGGCGGCGGATGCACGCAGCCGTGCCGCGCCGGGGTGGCGAAGGCATCGTGCGCACCTGCATGGCGGCGGTGGACTTTGCGCTGTGGGACCTCAAGGGCAAGGCGCTGAACGTCCCGGTGTCCGCGCTCTTCGGTGGCAGACGCAGCCGGGTGGCCACGTACGCGAACTGCGCCCACCATCTGGCGCCCGACAAGCTGGCGGCGAAGGCGGCCGAATACGTCAAGGCCGGGCACACGGCGCTGAAGATCCGCGGCTCTTTCGTGTCGGTGCGTGAAGCGGGCGAGCGCGTGAAGGCGGTGCGCGCCGCCGTCGGTCCAGACGTGAAGCTGATGGTGGACGTGAACGGGACGTGGGACGTCGACACCGCCATCGAGCAACTCAAGCGCTGGGAGCGGTACGACGTGTACTGGTTGGAAGAGCCGGTGCCGCCCGAAGACATCCCCGGCTACGTGAGAGTGCGGCAGCGCGCGGGACGTACCTTCATCGCCGGCGGTGAGCAGCACGTCGGCGTGATGGAGTTTCGCCAACTCATCGAGCAGGGCGCCGTCGACATCGTCCAGCCCAACGCCGCCATCACGGGTGGCATCACGGACTGGCTGCGCATCCACGCCCTCGCCACCCTCGCGAGCGTGCCTGTGTCACCCTGGAATCTGCAGATGATCCACATGCACCTCGCCGTCGGGCTGCCCAACGTGAAGTGGATCGAGTACTTCATGGCGGACAACCCGCTGCTGGAGTTCCAGAGCCGGCTCTTCAAGGGACCCGTCCTGCGCGAGGAGCGCACCGACGACGGCATCTTCCTCCTGCCGCCCGACGCGCCCGGCCTCGGCCTGGAAGTGGACCAGGCCGTGGCCGGCGCGTGCTTGGTTGATTAGGGGGCCTCGAAGGGCCCCCTATTACCGGTCCAGCCACACCTCCTGCATGCGTCCAAAGTTGTAGAGGTTGTTGTGCGGGACCAGGTTCTTCACGGCGGGCGCCATCGGGAAGTAGTCCAGGCGCCAGCCCATGACGGGGCGCGCGGCATCCTCCTCGAGCTTGCGCTGGATCTGCGCCACGAGCGCGGCGCGCTTCTGCACGTCGAGCTCCTGGGATTGCGCGTCGATCATCTTCATCACGCCCTCGTCGCAGTAGCCCGTGTAGTTACGCGGTGAGCCGCAGGCGTAGTTCTCGTAGAAGTTGGCGTCGGGGTCGTCCACGCCGAGTCCGGTGACGTTGGCGCCCAGCTGGTACTCCCCGCGAGTGATCATGGGATGCCACTGCGCCGTGTCGATCTGTTTCAGCGTCGCCTCGATGCCCACCGTCTTCAGCTCGGCGACGACGAAGGAGGCGAAGTCGACGTAGGTGGGGATCGCACGCGTCGCCATCTCGACGCGAAGCGGATTCTGCGGGCCATAGCCGGCTTCGGCGAGGAGCTTCTTCGCCGTCGCCTTGTTTTCGGCTGGATTGCCGTACCCGGGCAGCGTGTTGAGGTCGCGCTCGGCGAGGCCCCAGAAGCCGTAGGGCTTCGGCAGCATCGACGGCCCCGGCACCGCGCCGCCCTGGGTGACGGTCTTGATGTAGCCGCGCCGGTCCATGGCGAGGCTGATCGCGCGCCGCACCTTCACGTTGTCGAAGGGCGGGCGCTTGATGTTCATCAGGAGGTTGTCGTTGTTGTTGTTCGCGACCTGGTGAAAGACCAGCTTGGCGCCCGCCGCCTTGAGCTGGTCGGCGATCGCCTTCGTCGCTTCCGCCGGAAACGAGATGTCGAGCTGCCCGGATTGGAGCGCGGCGAAGCGCACGCCGCGCTCCTGGATGATGACGTACTTGATACCGTCGAGGTACGGGCGCCCCGGCGCCCAGTAATCCGGATTGCGCGTGAGCTCGATCGACTCACCCTTCTTCCACTCCTTCAGCTTGAACGGTCCCGTTCCCAAACAGCGCGACCGAAACTCGGCGGGCGGCACGTGCGCCGGGTACACGGGCGAGTACGCGGAGGCGAGCATCATGAGCAGCGAGGGTTGCGGGCGCTTGAGGTGGAAGATCACGGTGTGGTCGTCGGCGACCTCGATGGAGTCGACGTTCGCGTACCAGTCCTTGCGCGGATTGAGACGGAGCTTCGCCGGCGCGTCTTTCGCTTCCCGCACGATGTCGAACGTGTACTTCACGTCTCTCGCCGTGAAGGGCTTGCCGTCGTGCCACTTGACGTTCTTGCGCAGGAAGAAGACCAGGTTGCGGTA
>JBKKCN010000484.1:0-2935 GCA_046712525.1 Candidatus Rokuibacteriota bacterium | reverse complement strand
ACATGCGCGCGAGCCAGCCCGAATCGACGAGGAACTGGTACAACAGCTCGCCCGTCGGCATCTCTCGTCCGAGCTCCATGTAGCGCACGAGATCGCCGGTAAGATGCCGGATGGCGCCGCGCGCTTCGTCGCTCAGCTCCCCCACGAGCTCTGGAATCTGCTCTGCCTCTTTCAGCACGTCGAAGAGCCACCGGTGCTTGCGGTCGGCGTGGGTCGCGCAGCGCGTGAGGTCGACGATAGGCACCTGGTAGAGCGACGAGGACGCCAGGTAGTGCACGCTCACGGAGTCGTCGGGGTGGGCCACGGCGCGCAGGAACGCGAGCAGCAGCCGGACTTCGGGACGGCCGTACAGACCGGCGTTGCCCGAGAACGTCCACGGAACGCCGCGCAGGTTCAGCGAGCGCAGGAACTGGTCGCCGTCGTTGTTGGACCGCACGAGGATGGCGACGTCGTCGTATGCCCAGGCGCCCTCGTCGACGCGCTCCTGGATGAGCTGCGCGATGGCGTCGGCCTCCTGCGTGGCCGTCTCGTAGTGCAGGTGGTGCGGCTCGGGCCCCGGCGCCTCGCGCACGGCGGTGAGATGCTTCTCGATGCCGCTCTTCACCTCGAGCCGGTCGGGATTGTTGTGCACGATGAGGCGGTAGGCGGCATCGAGGATCGCCTGGTGCGAGCGGAAGTTCTCCGTGAGCACGATCTGCCGTGCCTCGGGATACCGGGTCAGAAAGCCGATCACGTTCGAGATGGCGGCCCCGCGCCAGCGGTAGATGGCCTGGTCATCATCGGCGACGACGGCCACGTTGCCGTGACGGGCGGCGAGGAGCTTGACCAGCTCGAACTGCGCGAAGTTCGTGTCCTGGAACTCGTCCACGAGGACGTACCGGTAACGACGCTGGTAGAAGTTCAGCACGTGCGGGCGCGCCTTCAGCAGGCGCAGCGCGAGCACGATCTGGTCGCCGAAGTCGATGTTGCCCTCGCGCGTCATCAGGTGCTGCGTGACCCGGTACGTCGCCGCCAGCTCCGTCTGCGCGGCCGCCTGGTCACCGAGGTCGGTGTCCTCGGGCGTGGCCGCCGCGCGCGCGGTGAGCCGCTCGGCGCACGCCCAGTACTCGTCGGGCGAGATGTCTTCGTCCTTGCATCGGCTGATGAGCGTGAGAATCGCCTGCAGGTGGCGCGTGGGATCGCCGAGCGGCCGGTAGCGTGCCAGCGGCAGCTCGAAGAGCCGGTCGCGCAGGAAGATCACCTGCTCGGCGCGGCTGAGCACGCTGAAATCGTTCTTCAGGCCGACCTCCAGCGAATGGCCGCGCAGGAGCGAATCGCCGAAGGCGTGAAAGGTCGCGATCTCGACGTCGGCGTAGCCGTACGGCACCAGCTCGTCGACGCGCGCCTCCATCTCGGCGGCGGCCTTGTCCGTGAAGGTGAGAGCGAGGATCTCCTCGGGCCGCGCCTTGCCCTGCGCGATGAGGTGGGCGATACGACGGGTGATGGCGGTGGTCTTGCCGGTGCCGGCGCCGGCGACGATGAGGAGCGGGCCCGCGTCGTGAGTGACGGCCTCGCGCTGCGCATCGTTGAGGCCATCGAGGATGCGGTCGCCCGCCATGCTGACGTCGACTATAGCAGCATCGTGAGCAGGACCGTGAGGGTGACGACACCCGCCAGCGTCGAAAACACCACCGTCGCCGTCACGAGCGCCGGGCGCGTGTCGAACTCGATCGCCCACAGCGCCGCGATCACCGCCGTCGGCATCGAGGCCTGCAGCACCGCCACCGAGAGGGCGAGGCCCTCGAGCCCCACCACACGGCCCGTGACCCACGCCACCGGCGGCGCCACCACGAGCCGAATGAATGTCGCGAGGGCGGTGGCCCGCGCCTCCGCGCGCGGGCGCAGCCGCGCGAGCTGCAGCCCGGCCAGCAGCAGGAGGACGGCGACGGAGCCGCTGGCGAGCAGCGCGCTGGCCTTGGCGACGGGCACCGGCAGCGGCCAACCGACGATCTTGACCAGAACACCGGCCACGATCGCGTACAAGATCGGCATGCCGACCATCCGTCGCAGCGCCACCCAGGCGCCGGTGCGAGCGCGCGCCGCCATGTACACGCCCACGGTGTGGCTGACCACCGAGGATACGGCGAACCAGCCGCCCGCGATGGCGAGGCCGGGCGGCCCGAAGGCGAAGAGCGCGATGGGCAGGCCGGTGCTGCCCGTGTTACTCCACAGCGATGCGAGAAGAAAACCCGCCTGCGCAGGTCCGCGCCAGCCCGCCAGGCGCGCCACCAGCAACGCGATGGCGCCCAGACAGATGAGCTGCAGGATGACGTGCATGACGAGGCGCCCCAGCAGCGCGCCGGGCAGGGTGGCGCGCGTCAGCGAATCGAACACGACGCCCGGAATGAGCACCATCACCACGAGGGTGGTGATGGGCGCGAGGTCCACAGGTCGCGCGAGGCCGATCGCATAGCCCAGCCCGCCGATGAGCAGGACGGGAACGATGACCTGGACGAAGACCCCCGCGAGGTCGGTCAACGACGAACGTCGGGACCGCCGGCGAGGACGTCCTCCACGTCACGGGGGCTGACGAGCGCAATGTCTCCCCACGTCGAGCACTTCAGGGCGGCCACCGCCGCCGCCGTATCGACGATATCTTGCAGGCTCCGTCCCTGCAGCGTGGCCCACAGAAACCCCGCGACGTAGGCGTCACCAGCACCGATGGGGTCGACCACCTGCACCGCGTGCCGGCGACTCGGCCGCCAGATACGACCGCCGTCGAGAACCGTCGAACCCTCCTGCCCCTGCAGCAGCGCCACCGTCGCCTTGGGCGCCAGGCGGCTCAACGCCTCCACGGTGGCCTCGGGAGAGCCCGTGAGCTTGAAGACCGTCTCCGCTTCGGCCTGGCCCAGGAAGAGGTAACGCGCATGCGGCATCACCTGCTCGGCAAACGCCC
>JBKKCN010000483.1:0-5762 GCA_046712525.1 Candidatus Rokuibacteriota bacterium | reverse complement strand
CGAGTGCCTGCGCCGCATCGGCGAGGGGGCGGCCATGATCCGCACCAAGGGCGAGGCCGGTTCCGGCAATATCGTGGAGGCGGTGCGCCACATGCGCGCGCTCGTGAGCGGCGTTCGCCGCCTCACCACGCTCGGTCCCGAGGAGCTGATGACGGAGGCCAAGAACCTCGGGGCGCCCTACGACCTCGTGCGCTGGGTCGCGCAGTCGGGCAAGCTACCCGTGCCGAACTTCTCCGCGGGCGGCATCGCCACCCCCGCTGACGCGGCCCTCATGATGCAGCTGGGCGCGGAGGCCGTGTTCGTGGGGTCGGGCATCTTCAAGTCATCCGATCCCGCCAAGCGCGCCAAGGCAATCGTGCAGGCCCCCACGCACTTCAAGGATCCTGACGTCCTCGTGCGCGTCAGCGAAGACCTCGGCGAGGCCATGGTCGGGCTGGAAATCTCGAAGATGGCGGAGAAGGATCTGATGCAGACTCGCGGCTGGTAGCAAGGCGATGGCGGACGACGTCTTCACGGTGCCGGCAGACCTGCCGGTGCCGGTCGATGATGGCGCCGCGGATCATCTCCGCGGCGCCATCGTCCCGCCGCTCGCCCTGGCCGCCACGTCGGGCCTGACCGTCGACCTGCCGACGCTCGCAAGGGGACCGGCAGTGCTCTTCTTCTATCCGCGCACCGGGGAGGGCGGCCGGTCGGCCGGACCCCAGTGGGACCTGATCCCTGGCACGCGCGGTTGCACGCCCCAGAGCTGCGGGTTCCGCGACCTTCACGCGGAGTTCCGGCCGCTCGGGGTCGCGGTGACCGGCGTGAGCACGCAGACGACCGAGTACCAGCGTGAAGTCGTCGAGCGCAACCACGTGCCGTTCGATTTGCTGAGCGATGCCGACCTCCGGCTGACGAGGGCGCTGCGGCTGCCGACGTTCGAGTTCCCGGTGGCGAGCGGCGGTCCCACGACGCTCATCAAGCGCATGGCGTGGTACCTCGAGGGCGGCCGGATCGAGCATGTGTGGTACCCGGTGTTCCCTCCGGACCGGAACGCCGACACGGTGCTCGCATGGCTGCGAGGCCGATGAAGATCGGGGTGCTCGCGCTCCAGGGAGATTTCGCCCTCCACGTCCGCGCGCTGCAGCGGTGCGGCGTGGAGGCGGCGGAGGTCCGCAAGCCGGAGGAGCTGGCCGGCGTGGACGGCCTCATCATCCCCGGGGGCGAGAGCACCACGCTGCTGAAGCTGATGGAGGAGTGGGGCTTCGTGCAGGCGATCGAGAAGTTTGCGGGCGCCGGCAAGCCGATCTTCGGCACCTGCGCGGGCGCCATCGTGCTCGCCCGCGAGGTGGAGAGCCCCTCGCAGATGTCACTCGGCCTCATCGACATCGGCGTGGAGCGCAACGCCTACGGGCGGCAGCGCGAGTCCTTCGAGGGCCGCGGCACCGCCACGCTGAACGGCGCCTGCGTGCCCATCGACATGATGTTTATCCGCGCCCCGCGCATCCGCCGCGTGGGCGAGGGCGTGCAGTCGCTGGCGCGGCGCGGCGAGGAGACGGTGATGGCGCGGCAGGGCACCGTGCTGGTGGCGACCTTTCACCCCGAGCTGACGGACGACCCCGCCGTGCACCGCTACTTCTGTGACATGGTGCGGCAGGCGGCGGAGGCGTCGCGATGATCTTCCACGACTACTACGCCAAGATCGACCCACGCGAGGTCGACCGCTTCGTGCAGTCCCAGGAGCTCGGCCGGCTCATCAGCGTGGGGGAGGACGGCGTGCCGCACATCGGGCTGTACCCCTTCGTGTACGGCGGCGCCACCGTCGATCTGCACCTCGTGCGCGCCGACGAGCTCGTGACGGATCTCAAGGCGCGACCCCGGTGTGTGTTCGAGGTGGACGAGGTGCTGGGCGTCATCCCTTCCTACTGGGTGCACGCCGAGTACGCGGGTTCCGCCACGGCGTATCATCGCACCGTGATCTTCGAGTGCACGGCCACGGTGGTGGAAGAGCCGGCCGCGGTGGCGGCGCAGCAGGTGGACCTGCTCGCGCGCTACCAGCCCGAAGGCGGCTTTCGCGCGCTGAAGCCCGAGGACCCGCTCTACCGCAGCGCGCTCGCCCAGCTCGCCGCCGTGCGCCTGTCGATCCAGAGCGTGCGCCCCAAGTTCAAGCTGGGCCAGAACCGGCCCCCCGAGGCGCGGCAGAAGATCATCGCGCACCTGCGCGAGCGCGGCCGGCCCAGCGACGCGCGGGCCGCCGACGCTCTGCAGTCCACCCTCGATCCCTGATTGGAGCCTTCATCATGCAGCTGACAGCCAACGGCATCACGATGCATTACACCCTCGACGGGCCCGCGGGCGCGCCGGTGGTGACGCTCAGCCATTCGCTCGCGACCGATCTCAGCATGTGGGATTCTCAGCTCGCGGCGCTCAAGGCGCGCTACCGCGTGCTGCGCTACGACACGCGCGGCCACGGCGGCACCGCGGCGCCCGCGGGCGCCTACTCGCTGGAGATGCTCGCCGCCGACGCCCGTGCTCTTCTGCGCGCCCTCGACATCGCGAGGACGCACTGGGTGGGGTTGTCGATGGGGGGCATGATCGGTCAGACGCTGGCGCTCGCGGCTCCCGATCTCTTCGCGAGCCTGTCGCTCTGCGACACGTCAAGCCGCGTGCCCGCGGAAGCGCGCCCGCTCTGGGACGACCGCATCGCCACCGCCACCACCAAGGGGATGGAGCCCCTGGTGGAGCCGACGATCGCACGCTGGTTCACGCCGCCCTTCATCGCGGCCCGCAAGGACGTCGTGGACGGCGTGCGCACGATGATCCGTGCCACGCCCGCCGCCGGTTACGCCGGCTGCTGCCATGCCATCAAGGCCCTCGATCTCACCGACCGCCTCGGCGCCATCGCGCTGCCAACCAACGTCATCGTGGGCGAGGACGACCCCGGCACGCCGGTGGCCGCGTCGCGGGCGATCCACGAGCGCATCAAGGACTCCGAGCTCGTGCTCATCCCCTCCGCCGCGCACCTGTCCAACATGGAGCAGCCGGAGGCGTTCACCCGGGCGCTCACGGGCTTTCTCGCGAAGCGCGCCTGACCGATCCCGCGCGCGCGGGGGAAGGTACGCACCCCCCCGCGCTCTGCAAGCCGGAGGTGGCGACGAAGACGAGCACGAGGACCAGCAGCGAACCGGAAGCGCCGTCGGGCCCGACACCGATCCCCACCATCTTGCCCAGCCATTCGAGGCCATGGGTAGGTTGTCAGCCCGGAAGTCAGGGGCGTCGCTGTCGTGCAGGGCTTCGACGTCGACGCCAATCACGACGGCGCGGGGCCGGGCGCCGCGAGCACGAACCCAGCGATAGATGGCGAGGTAGTCTTCGGTGCGCGCGCTGTCCACCGAGAAGTTGAAGCCCCGTCGCCGCCGTGAGCTCGCGCGGCGAGAGCTTCGTCGAACGGCTCGAGCCCAGGATGATGCCCTCGACCGGCGTCCGGACATTGAATGCGTCGAACAGCTTCATCTTCGCGCAGTGCGAGTCGCGGACGACGATTGGGAACGCGCCACTGTCGAAGTCGCCGCGGGGATCGACGACGTACATCGCGAGTCCGACCACCGCAGCACACGTGACCACGACGAGGAGAAACCACCCGATGACGGGCCATGGGAGCGCCGCTCGAACGCGACTCAACGCAGCTGCTGCGGGTACCCTTGCATCGACTCGGCCACGATATACCGCGGGCCTTCACAACGTGTCGCGGAAGCGTGGAAGGACATCCCGGATGGCGGCCGGATGAACTCGTCTTCAAGGGCGGCTCGAGCAACGCTTTGCGGGCGGCTTTCCACGGGACGTTGCGCGAGCGCGAAGACTGGAAGCCGTGGCCGTCCGCGAGGGCAATCAGGGGACGGGATGCTCCAGACGATCTTCGCAGAGGAGGTACGAAAGTTTCTGAAGCCAGCCGGTGAATTTGTGTCAGTGCAGACGATCTTCGAGGCAGGCGCGGAGAAGCGGGTGCAGGCGGAGCTGCAGAGGAAGTTCACCGCGCGCGTGCGGGAATTGCTGAAGCCCTGACCCGGAAGCTCTCGGATACCTCTGACCTCCAGAGCTTTCGTGCACCGCCGGCGCGCACGCCGAGGGCGCGGCGGGCCGAGCCCGCCGCGCGGTTGTCAGCGTGACGGCGCGGTGGCGAAGCACTGGACCGCGCCCCGCGCGAACTGCGCGCACAGTTGCGGGGCGCCCCCGCCAGCGTCCCTGGCGTAGAGCCGCACCTCGTTCGCCGCAGGCGCAGGCGGATCGTCGCGCTTGGTGCCGACCCGGAGCACGACCGATGTTCCGATCGCCAGCGAGCCGCCGAGCGCGAGATCGCCCTCGATCTGCGAGGCACCCTTGCCGACCCAGAGCGCCCGGGGCACCGCGTTGCCGACGGCGGCCGGAGCATCCCCCACCTTCAGCGTGGTGAAGTTGTTGACCCTCGCCCCGCCCGCGGTGGTCACTGTGGGCGTGACGACTTCCAGTCCGCCGAGATCGGTGTGCGCCCCGGACGCCGCCGTGTTGAACGTCCCCTGCATCCGTGACACCCACCCGACGCGACCGGCGTCTGGAGCGAACCACACTCCGCGCAGATCGAGTGCGATGGCGTGGCTCACCGCACCGATCCGTATGTTCTTGCTCGGCCCCCCCGCGGCGTCGAGCTGCAGCGCGCCCGTGAACCGACTCGGATACCCGCCGGCGATCCGGATGGCATAGTTGCCCTGCGTGGCCGGGCCACCGAGGGGCGGCTCGGGAAACGCCGCCGTGGCTCCGATGTAGATCGCGTCGGTCTCCTGGATGTTACCGGTGCCCGGCGTCAAGCTCGCGCCGGGATAGTCCACGCGGAGTGTCGCCAGCCGCTTGTGCGTGCCGGCGGCCCCGACGACGAAGGAGGGATTCAGGAACAGACCGTACCCGTCGCCACCGACGCCGCCCGTCATGGGCGCGACCGTCGAGCGGATCCGCATGGCGTTGGCGGTGCCCGGCGACGTCATGCTGCCGGTGACGTCGAGGAACGAGCCTGCCACCGCGTTGCCTCCGATCGCGTGGGGGCCGGTGGCGTCGACCGCGCGGAGCCGGTGGACATAGTCGCCGAGCGGACGCCACGCCTTGCCGTCGTCGACGTAGATCGCGCCGTCCTGGTCGGCGACGCGCACCAGACGTCCGGCCTTCGAGGGCGCGGGCAACGCCCCCCGCGTGTAGGTATCGAGCGTGCCGGTCGCCGGGTCGTACAGCACGACCTGCCGCATATCGGCGACATCGAACGCCTCGCCCGCCTGGCTGAACACGATGCTGTAGCTGCCGTTCTCGGCGCGGAACGAGTAGTCGCCGTTCAGCGGATCCGCGGTGAACGGGTTGGCCTTGAGGGTGACGCCGTTGTCGGAGTAGATCGTCGCGAGGCCACCGGTGGAGGCTGCGAGCACGGTGACGCGGGCACGCGGCACCGCGCGACCGCTCGTGGTGTGTACCCAGCCGGAATACTCCGCCATCGCCTCCGCGGAGCCGGGAGCGGTGAGCAGGATGACGCCCATCAACGCGATCAGTCGATGGGACATCGCGGCCTCCAGGGCGTGTCGTCGCGCGCTACTGGCAGAGCCATGTCTTCGCTCCCACGTCGGGCCGGCAGGCGATCGGATCGACACCGGTCTTCTTCGCCACTCGCGCGATCTCCGCCTCACGGACTCGAGCGGCCGCCTCGAGCCGCCGCGTCACCTCGGCGGCCTCCCACTGAAGGTTCGCGAGTGTTTTCTCGAGGACCAGCA
>JBKKCN010000482.1:0-4567 GCA_046712525.1 Candidatus Rokuibacteriota bacterium | reverse complement strand
GTGCAGACGTGGCTGCGTCAGCTCCCGCGCGACGTCGCCGAGAAGATCGCGCACCGCAACGGTGACCGCCTCTTCCCCTGAGGCTCAGTGGGGTCAGCTAACGCCGCGGTCACCCCGCCGTCGACCGGGAGCGCCGCTCCGGTGATGAATGACGCCTCGTCGGAGAGGAGGAAGAGCGCCGCGTTGGGAATCTCCTCGGGCCGGCCGGTGCGGCCCAGCGGCACCGAGCCGTGGGCGCGCTTGAGCACCAGGTCTTCCGGATCCATCCCGACCGTGGACTTCTGATCGGGCCGGGCCACGAACACGCGCAGCATCGGCGTGTCGATGGGCCCGGGACAGACCGCGTTGACGCGGATGTTGTCGCGGGCCAGGCGCAGCGCCAGGCTCTTGACGAAGCCCACCACGCCGAACTTGCACATCGAGTAGACCGGACTGTACCCCGAGCCCACGAGCCCCGACGTGGAGGCGGTGAAGAGGAGGCTGCCGCCGCCGCGGGCGCGAATCTCCGGGATGGCGGCCTCGGTTGTGATGAGCACGGTACGCAGATTCAGGCCGACGGCGAGATCAAAGGCGCTCATGTCGACCCCTTCGACCGCGGCCGGTCCGGGGTGCCCGACGTGGTTCCACACGAAGTCGTGGCCCTTGAAGCGGCTCACCGTGTCCCACACGATGCGGCGCGAGTCCTCGTCCTTCATCAGATCGGCGACGATGCCATGAGCGGCGCCGCCCGCCGCGGTGATCTCGCTCACCACTCGCTGCACGCCCGAAGCGTCCACGTCAACCACCGCCACCTGCGCACCCTCGCGGGCGAAGCGCACGGCTCCCGCGCGCCCCATGCCGGAGGCGGCAGCGGTCACGATCCCGATCTTTCCGGCGAGGCGCATGGTGAGTGACCTCTCAGCGCTGGCCCTGCGCGCGGTTGGCGACCTCGACGGTCTTCTTGGCGACGTCGAAGCGGAACGTTTCCTTGGTCTCGACGTCGCCGCCGGTGACCCGGATGAAGAAGGTGTCGGGGCCGAACTCGATGGAGTGGATGTCGCCCTGGGCGAACACGGCCGCGTGGCCGGGCTCGTTCATGAAGTCCTTCTGCAGCTCCAGCTCCGCGTGCCCCGGCGTGCGACCGTCGTCGAGACGGCGCCAGCGGCGCATCCGCGTGGCGTTCTTGTAGTTGCCGTAGATCACCCAGCACGGGCCGTGATCGTGCACCGAGGACGTGCTCGCCTTCTCCCGGCCGTGGACGAGCACGTGGACGTCCGTCTGCGGATCGTGACCGATCGTGGTGCGCTCGGCGTACGGGAGCGGATCGCCGAGATGCTTCGTCAGCAGCTCGGGGTTATGGAGCAGCTTCTCCAGGTGCTCACGGATCTCCGCGAGCCCCGACGGGATGCCCTTCGTCTTGATGGTGGCCCGCGTGTCGGCGAGGAACTGATCGAGCGTGTACGTGGTGTCCGTGGTCATGGGCGGCCTCCGTTCTCGGTGTCGATGGTCAGGCGCTCGGCGCCGGCGTGCCGAGCCAGAAGGGCGACGCCTTGCCGATTCGCGTGAGGTACTCCTTGCGTTCCGTTGCGCGCCCAGGGTACCAGCGCGAGAGATAGTCGGCGTCCAGCATGTGTTGGCGCGACTCGGTGCCAAAGAAGCCCACCAGGTCCGGCAGGGAGATGAATCCCTCTTCGGACTCGGGGCGGAACTGATGCCACCGCCGCGCATGCTCTTCCGACCGGAAGAGGTTCATGCCCGTTCACAGAAAAGGCGGGCGGCCGCGCGAGGGGCCGAAGCCATAGTTCAGATGACCGACCACGGTGGGCGGATCGACCCACGTGAGACGGCCGTCGAGCATCTCGATCGTCAGCGCGTCACCGCAATCCAGGCAGGCGGCGTCGACGCGAACGCGCTCTCCCGGAAAGAGCCAGGTCACGGAGGTCGCCTCGAACCCGCACTGCGCAAACCACTTCTGTTCGCCGCGCACCGTGATGCGGTACTGCGTGGGCAGACCGTTCAGGGGCGGGAACGACGCGATGTAGTCGGTCTCCGGGTGCAGCCACGCGATCGGGTACGCCTGCAGCACCGCGTGCAGGATCCCGCGGCTTTCGGCGGTAGTCACACCGAGGGTACGGGCAAGCTCGGCGTAATGCGGTGGCCGGCCCGTGTCGATGAGCGCCCGCGTAATGCGATTCCACATCCGGTCCGTCAGGCGGCTGTCCGGCACCCGCGCCTCGCCGCTCATAAGCGTCCTCGTTCCGTTCATGGGGTGATGCTACCGGATTCTAGGCGGGCGTGTCCGTGACCAGTCGGAGATCCGAGGCATAGCGCAGGCGGGAGCGCGCCTCGGTGCGATCGGTCCACGCCACCTCGTCCACCTCGTGGTCGTGATCGCCGACCTTTTCCACCGGCCGCATGAGGTACCAGCGCACCGTCTTGCGGATGCGCTGCCCGTCGCGCTGGAACCAGTACGTGACCGCCTCCAGCTCGCGCACGACCTCGCACGCGTAGCCCGTCTCTTCGCGCACCTCGCGGAGGGCGGCGTCGGCGCTCGTCTCGCCCGTCTGCAGCGTGCCCTTCGGCAGCGTCCACACGGGCTGGTTGCGCAGATCGCGCGCGCGGATGAGCAGAATGCGGCCGTCGTCGTCGACGACAAGCCCGCCCGCGGAGAACTGCAGCAGTGGTCGCCCGCGATTCTCCGCCATGAGTCCATGATACGCCCGCGACTTGTCACGCCCGATCGTGCCCGGTACCATCGGCCGCGTTGCGGAGCGAAAACTTAGCGCGCGGCGAGCAGGGGCTGCAGCTTGGCGTCGATGGCGCCCCGCGGCTGCACGCCCGTCACGCGATCCACGAGCTGGCCGTCCTTGAAGACGAGCAGCGTGGGAATGCCCTGGATCTGGAAGCGGTTCGCGGTGGCAGGGTTGGCGTCGACATCGAGCTTGGCCACCAGCACGCGGCCTGCATAGTCGCGCGCGAGAGCGTCGATGGTGGGCGCCAGCATGTGACAGGGACCACACCAGTCCGCCCAGCAGTCGAGCAGCACGGGGATGCGCGAGCCGAGCACGGTGCGCTCGAAGTCGTCGTCGCCCACGGCCACGGGCGTGGCGGCCGCAGCAGTGAGGGGCGCCTTGCACTTGCCGCAGCGCGCGGGCTCCCCCGCCCGTGCCTCGGGCACGCGGTTGATGGCGCCACACGCCGGACACCGGATCTCCGCCATGCCCTCAGTGTAACGCCGTGAGCCCGCTCGATCATTTCCCGCCCGGCTTCGAGCCGCGCCCCGAGCAGCGCAAGCTGCTGGAGGCACTCGGCGCCGCCATCGAGGAAGCCGACGAGGATCCCGCCGCGCCGCGCGTGTTCGCGGTGGAAGCGCCGCCGGGCGTGGGCAAGAGCCACGTGGCCATGGCGCTCGCGCGCTGGAGCGGCGACGCCTACCTGCTCACGTCGCAGAAGAGCCTGCAAGACCAGTACGAGCGAGAGTTCGGCGCCGATCTGCAGCTCGTCAAGGGACGCGATAACTACCTGTGCGAGCGCTACGACGCGCGCGTCGTCACCTCGCAGGGGATGTGCCGGCGCCCGCGCGGGCCCGTGTGCCAGTGCCCGTACACGCGGGCCAAGCAGGCCGCGCTCAACGGCGCCATCTTCTGCACCAACACCTGGTACTTCGCCACCCTGCGCCACTGGCACGCCGAGCAGCTTCGCCGTCGCCGGCTACTGATCATCGACGAGGCCCACAACCTCGAATCGCAGCTCGTCAATGTATTCACGGTGCGCTTCCTCGCCGAGGAGATGAAGGAGTGGTTCGGCGGCCCCCTGCCCCGCCTGGACGACGCCGAGGAGTACCGCGCCGTCATGGCCAGTCACGTGGAGCGCCTCGAAGGCGCGCTGGAGCAGATCGTGCGCGCGCTGGACGAGCTGCGTCCGCCCGGCATGGACGACGAGCAGTTCCTCACGATGCCTCCCTCGCGCCACGAGCAGGAGCTGCTCACCCGGCGCGACGGCCTGGAGAGCGCGCTCGCGCGCATCCGGTTCTTCGTGGACGCCGAGGACCGCGAGTGGATCGTGCGCTATCCGATGGAGCTGGCCCCGCCCCTGGAGCTGGTGCCGCTCACCGTGGCAGGCATGGCGCGCGATCTGCTCGCGGAGTGCGCCGACTTCACCGTGCTGTCGTCCGCCTACCTCGGCCATCGCAGCGTCCTCGCCGAATCCCTCGGCATGCCGGACGAAGGCGTGCGCTCGTTCGCGAGCGCCTCGCCCTTTCCACTCGATCAGCGGCCCATCGTCTATCGCCCCGTGGGCGCGCTCTCACGCGCCAGCCTGGGACAGCTCGAGCCGGCGCTCTTCGCGGAGGTGGCCGCCATCCTCGCCGCCCACGCCGATGAGAAGGGGCTCGTCCACTGCCCCTCGTACGCGGTGGCGCGCAGGCTCGTACGCGACCTCGCCGATCGCGCGCCGCTGGAGTCGCGCCGCCTGATCTTCGTGGACTCCGCCGACGCCAAGGGTCGCGCGCTCGATCAGCACCGCGCCTCCCCGCTGCCGACGGTGCTCGTGTCGCCGTCGCTGCGCGAGGGCATCGACCTGCCCGACG
>JBKKCN010000481.1:0-6140 GCA_046712525.1 Candidatus Rokuibacteriota bacterium | reverse complement strand
CCACCACCTTGGGGACGTCCTTCATCCCGTACTTCTCGTTGCCGGGGTCGATGCGCTCGGGCGAGAAAGCGAGAAAGACGTCGCGGCCCACGGTGCCGCCGCACTTCTCGAAGAGCGGCACCAGCAGCTCCTCCGTGGTGCCCGGATAGGTCGTCGACTCGAGGATGACGAGCTGGCCGGGCCGGAAGCGCGAGGCCACGTCTTCCGCGGCGGCCACCACGTAGGAGATGTCGGGGTCCTTCGACTTGCGCAGGGGCGTGGGGACGCAAATGATGATGACGTCGCTCTGCTCGAGCACGGAGAAGTCCGCCGTCGCCTCGTAGCGGCCCTCACGCACGAGGGCGGCGAGGTCTGTGGAGGCCACGTCCGGCGTATGCGACTGTCCCTGGTTGAGCGCGCCCACACGGTCCAGGTCACGGTCGAGGCCGATGACGGGAAGCCCTGCGCGCGCGAATTCCACGGCGAGTGGAAGGCCGACATAGCCCTGGCCGATGATGGCCACGCGGGCCTGGTGCGCCGTGATGCGGGCTTCGAGGGCTGAGCGGTAATCCTCATGCAGCATGCTTGATGCTCCCTTGTGCAGCGCGCGCGGCGGTGGAGTCCGCGGAAGAGGTCACCACGTCGGCGGCGGTGGTGGTGGCGCCGAGGCCGAAGAGCACGACTTTGACGGTGTCGAAGAGGACCCGGAGGTCGAGCCAGAGCGAGAGGTGCTTGACGTAGTAAAGGTCGTACCGCATCTTCTCGGTCTCTTCCCTCAGGTTGTTGGCGTAGCCGTAGCGCACCTGGGCCCACCCCGTGACTCCGGGGCGAACGGCAGAGCGCAGCGAGTAGTACGGGATCTGCTCCATGAAGAGGTTGAAGTTCGAGACCGGGTGCGGCCGCGGCCCCACGAGGTTCATGTCGCCCCGGAGCACGTTGATGAACTGGGGCAGCTCGTCGAGCCGGAACTTGCGCAGCACTCTGCCGACGCGCGTGATGCGATGTCCATTGTCGGCCACCCACTCGGAGGTGTCGCCGGCGTCCGGACGCATCGTGCGGAACTTGATGAGACGGAAGGGCACGTTGTGCAAGCCCACGCGCTCCTGCACGAAGAACACCGGACCACGCGAGTCGGCTTTGATGAAGAGGGCGACGAGGCCGATCACCACCCCGAGGGCGAGGAGGCCGACCACCGCCACGCACACGCTGAGGCCGCGCCCGAGGGCGCGGTGCAGGCGCGTGGCGCGAAAGCCGCGCGAGAAGAGGAGCGCGCTCGGCGTGAGCGACTCGATGGCGATCTTGCCCGTGAGCCGCTCATAGGCGGCCAGGCCGTCCTCCACCGGGATGCCCCGCGCACGCGACTCCAGCAGCGAGCGCACGGCGAGGCGGCCCCGGCGCTCGCCTCCGGCGGCGACGATGATGCGATCGGGCCGGACCTCTTCGATGATCTTTCCGAGCCGCTCCAGCGGTCCCAGCAGCGGATAGCGGCCGGCGGGGATGTTCGACGGCGATCCGTCGTCGACCATGACCACGCCATGCCGCAGATGAGGCTGCGACCGCAGGCGGTCGGCGAGGGCGTAGGCGAGGGGGCTCGCCCCCACGATCATGACGCGCCGGCTGGCCACCGGCGTGCGGAGCACGCCGCAGAAGGCCATGCGCAGCCCGAGCAGCATCCCGAGCACGCCGAAGCTCGAGAGCAGCCGCTCGCCGTGCAGGGCCATCTCCGGGAAGACCACGTAGAAGCCGGAGAGCAGCACGAGTGCGAGAGCGGCCGCTTTCAGGACGCGCTGCCGGCACGCGGTGAGATCGGTCGCGATGCGCCAGTCGTAGAGGTCGGTGTAATACAAGCTCACCACGCAGCAGAGCGAGAGCGCGAGCGCCTTGCCCGCGAGCCATCCCACCTCGGTCAGGCCCGCGAGCGGCGTGGGCGACGAGAGCGCGATCAGCGTGCCCACGACGAGGGCAAGCGCGCTCGTCTCGAAGAGGGCGAGGGTGGCGGCCATCAGGCTCTCTTGCGCGCCCAGCGGCTCGCGCGGCGGCTGGGGATGCGGTCGGGCTGGGGGTAGCCGTAGGCGGCGTCGTAGTAGCTCGAGAGCGTGCGCTCGGCCTCGTTGAAGACGATCCCGAGCACCTTCGACGGCTCCATCACGTTGAGCGCCTCTTCGAGGAGGCCGCGCGGCGTGCGGTGGGCGGCCACCACGAGGAAGAAGCCGTCCACGAGCTTGCCGAGCACGCGGCAGTCCGGGAACGGCACCACGGGCGGCGTGTCCAGCACGATGTAGTCGTAGCGGCGGCGCGCGGCGTCCAGCAGCTCCGCCAGGCGCGGCGAGTTCAGCAGCTCGTAGGGCGTGGGCGTCGGCTGCCCCGCGGGGAGGACGGACATGTTGAATTCCGGACGGCGCCGGATGACATCGCCCAGGGTGCGCTGCGGATCGAGGATGGCGTCGATGAGTCCGGGCTCGTCGCCGCTGCCGCCCAGACGCGTGGCCACGGACGGCCGGCGGAGATCGGCGTCGATGATGAGCACGCGCGCGGTGGGGTCCTGCGCGAGCGCGCCCGCCAGATTGATGGAGGTCATGGTCTTGCCGTCGCCCGCGCCGGGGCTGGAAACGGCGACGAGCACGCACGCCTTGCCGGCGCGGGTCTCCTCGACGAGGTGACGGAGCACGCGGTACTGCTCGGCCTCCACCGAGGCCGGCCGCACCAGGCTCACGAGATGGGCGTCGATGTCATGCACCACCACGGGCCGCGGCGCGGGCGTCTCCGGACGCGCCACGGGAGCGGGCGGGCGTGCGAAGGGCCGGGAGGCCACGGCGTGGGATGCCGGCGCCGTGACGACGGGTGGCGCCTCAGGCGCCGCCGCGGGGGCGGCCGCACGCGGCTCCGTCACGGTGGCGGTGTCGCGTCCCGCCTCGAGGGCCTGCTGGCGGACCGCGCGGTCACGCTCGGCCTGTTCCAGTGCTCGGAAGAACTCGCTCATGTCGTCATCTCACCAGCAGCCCGCGCGTGCTGTCCGCGAGGCTTGAAATGGAAGTGGTCACCGCCTGCAGGGCGGCGCCCACGGAAACTGTCGGCGTCGCCATCACGGTGGCGGCCAGCGCCACCGCGGACGCTCCCGTCACCGCCACCAACGCCGCCCACGGCCACAGCCGCCGGCGCCGCTCCTGGAAGAAGCTGCCGGGCCGTCGCTTGGGCAGCGCACCGTCCTCCAGGTACTGGATGCCGCGCTCGACGATGTCGCGATCGATCTCGCGCACCTGGTCGGCGTAGCCCACGAGCAGGCAGTGGTCGCACAGGATGTTGATCACGCGCGGGATGCCGCCCGCGTACTCCGTGATCCGCTGCACCGCGGCCTCCGTGAAGATCTGGGCGTGACGCGCGCCCGCGATGCGCAGGCGCGTGCGAATGTAGTCGCGCGTCTCCGTCGCCGTGAGGGGGGAGATGCGGCAGCGCAGGCCGATGCGCTGCTTGAGCTGGCGCAGCTCGGGAAGATCGAGCTTCACCTTCAGCTCCGGCTGCCCCACGAGCAGGATCTGCAGCAGCTTCTCGGTGGTGCTCTCGAAGTTCGAGAGCATCCGCACCTGCTCCAGGGTGGGCGCGTCGAGGTTCTGCGCCTCGTCGATGAGCAGCACCGTGTTCTGCCCCGCGCGCCGGCGCTCGATGAGGAAGTTGTTGAGCGCGAAGAGGCGCTGCGCGCGCGACTCGCCCGGCTTCGCGATGCCGAAGTCGGCGAGCATGTATTCCAGCAGCTCCTCGAAGGGCAGCGTCGAGTTGTAGATGTAGGCGATGGCGGTGGTGGCGTCCAGGCGCTTGAGCAGCGTCTGCAGGAGGGTCGTTTTGCCCGTGCCCACTTCGCCCGTGAGGACGATGAAGCCCTTGTTCTCCTGTACGCCGTACATGAGCTGCGCGAGCGCCTCGCGGTGGCTCGGCGTCAGGAACAGAAAGCGCGGGTCCGGCGTCGCGTTGAAGGGGTGCTCGTCGAGGCCGTAGAAGCTGAGGTACATCGCCACTAGGCCGCCCGCCGCGCGAGCAGCGCCACGAGGTCGAAGTTGCCGCTCGCGTAGTAGTACCCGGCGCTCACGAGGAGGACGACGCCCACGAGGGCGCCCACGGCCGCGAAGCCCGCCCGCCGACGGCGCAGCATGTGATCGGCCTCGGTCAGAATGCGCGGCACCGCCACTGCGAGCGGCACGGAGGTGAAGCCACGCAGGCTCTCCACGGAATGGAAGGAGCTGTCGAGCTGCTCCATCACGATGACGACGGCACCCGCGAGCCCGAGCGCGAGCATCCCGGACACGAGGATGAGGAGCAGGCGCTTGGGCGCGGCGGGGGCGTCGGCGGGGACGGCCGGATCCACCACGCGGAAGACTTCGCCCTTGTTCTTCTGCTCCATCGTCTCGCCCATCGTCGCCTCCTCGTAGCGGGCGAGGAGGGAGGTATAGAGGTCTCGCGTGGTGTCGTAGTCACGCGCAAGCTGCTGGAACTCCGCCTCCCGCTGGGGCATCTCGTCCACGCGGCGCTGGTAGGTGGCGATGGTGTCGCGCAACCGCTGCTCCTCGGCCTTGAGCCGGCGCAGCTCGGAATCCGCGAGGGCGAGGGCCCCGGTGGCCCGCGGCGCCTCCGCGGCCGGCGCCGCCGTGGCGGGCCGAGACGCGATCTGGCGCTCCAAATTGGCGATCTCCGCCCTCGTCCGCGTGACGTCGGGGTACTTGTCGCTGTACTGCGAGCGCAGCTGGGCGAGCTCCTGCTTGAGCCGCGCGAGCTGCGCCCGCTCGGGATCGACGCCACCCGCCGCGCCCGCGTGCTCGGGCTGCTGCATGAGCAGCTGCTTGCGCTCGAGGGCGCGGTGGTAGTTCTCTGAATTCAGCCGGAGATCCGCCTGCATCCGCTCCAGGCTGAGCAGGTTGCCCATCGCCTGCTGCGGGAGCGCGCCCGGGTACTTCTGGCGGAAAGCGGACACGCGCGCCTCGTGCTGCTCGAGCCGCTTCTTGGTGTCGTTCAGCTGCGACTTGAGTACCTCCGAGGTGGCGCTTGCCTGCCGCTCGCGGGTCTTGCGGTTCTCCTCGATGTAGAAGCCCGACAGCGTGTTGGTGACGTCGGACACCGTCTGCGGATCGGGGCCGCGATAGCTGATGGCGACCGCCACCGTGGTGGCCGCGTCCGCGCCCTTGCGCTCCACGCTCCTGAGCTGCACCTGGATGTCGTTGCGCATGCGCTCGGTGATGTCCCGCTCCGACACGCGCTTGCTCGCGCGCATGGCCGGGTACAGATTGAACCGCTGGACGAGCGCGAGAAGCCGGGCGTGGCTCATGATGTCCTGGCTGACCATGTGCAGCCGCGGCTCGAGCTCGCTCTGCACGGAGGCCTTCACGAATGCCTCCGGGATCTGGTGCCGGTCCACGAGCACCGTCACCGTCGACTGGTACAGGTTGGGCAGGAAGAGCACCACGCTCACGGCGGCGGAGAAGGCGGCCGCGGCCGTGAAGATGGCGATCCACTTGCGCCGGCCCCAGACGGCCTTCACCTGATCCAGCACCGAACCCTTGTGTCCTTCCTGCTCCATGATCCGGTGTCTCCTAGGGGACGAGGACGATGTCGCCCGGAAGCAGGTAGATGTTTTCCTGCTCTCCGCCGCTGACCCGGTTGTAGTTGAAGGGGATGCGCTTCATGGGCGCCGCGTTGTCGCCGATGGTGGTGCTGGTGGGACGGAGCACCACGATCTTCGTCCGGTTCGCGAAGCTGGAAAAGCCGCCCGCCGCTGCGAGCACGTCGAGAGCGGTGGTGGCGCTCCTGAGCTCGTAGCGTCCGGGCCGGATCACCTCGCCGATGACCGACACCTTGAAGCTGCGGATGTCGTTCACGATCACCGACACCTCGGGCGAGGGCATGTACTCGGCCAGGCTCTTGACGAGAATGTCCCGCAGCTGCATGGGCGTGAGGCCCGCCGCCTTGACGTCATTGAGCAGCGGCAGCGAGATGTGGCCGTCCGGCCGCACGAGGACGATCCGGCTCATGGGCTCGTTCTTCCACACGATGACGTGGAGCAGATCCTCCGGGCCGATGCGGTAGTCGCCCGCGGCCATGACGGCCTGCTGCTCGCCGGGCAGACGCGCGCTGCTCGGGCTCGCCGCGGGCGCGGGGGCTGGCGCGGGAGCCGCGGG
>JBKKCN010000480.1:0-3198 GCA_046712525.1 Candidatus Rokuibacteriota bacterium | reverse complement strand
CGTGCCTAAAGCGAAGGATCCGGTCGACCGCCTCCGCGAGATCTGCCTTGCGCTCCCGGAGGCGACCGAGAAGACGCCGCACGGCGAGCCCACCTGGCGTGTCGGCGGCAAGATGTTAGCCTCGCTCGACGACCAACATCACGGCGCGGAGCGGCTCGCCGTCTGGCTGGCGGCGGCGCTCGGCGCTCAGGAGCATCTCGTCACGTCTGATCCGAAGCGCTTTTTCGTCCCGCCCTACGTCGGCCTCGCGGATGGATCGGCGTCCGTATTGACGGCCGGCCCGCCGGGCGCCTCGTCGCCACGCTCGTTCGCGACGCCTACGTGCAGGTGGCGCCGGCGCGCCTGCTGAACCGCTGAAGAGGAGAACGCCTTCATGAAGACCATCGACATTCACGCGCATCTCGTGCCGCGGGGCGTGTGGCAGGCCGTCGAGACGAAACGGGAGTGGTACGGGTTCCGTCACGAGCCCGGCGAGGGCCTCGGGAGCATGATCGGCAACGGCAAGCGCACGACCTTCAGCTCACCGAAGGTGCGCTTCACGCCGGAAGAGCGGCTGAAAGACATGGACGCGCAGGGCGTCGACATGCAGGTCGTCTCCATCCACACGCCGTTCTTCGGCTATCACCTCGACGCCACGCAGGGGCGCGCGCTCGCGCGCGAGGTCAACGACGAGATCGCCGGGATGACGAAGCAGTGGCCCACGCGCTTCGCGGGACTCGCCACGCTGCCTATGCACGACGTCAAGGGCGCCATCCAGGAGCTCGAGCGCGCGGTCACCGTCCTCGGCCTCAAAGGCGCCGAGCTCGACACCGGCGTGGGCTGGGACGAGCCGAAGTTCCTGCCGCTGTTCAAGGCGGCGGAGGCCATGGGCGCCGTCCTCTTCTTCCATCCGCAGCCACACCACAATTTCATGACCGAGCGCACGACCAAGTACGGGCTCTTCAACAGTCTCGGCGTCATCATGGACGACGCCATCGCCGTGGCTCTCCTCATTCACGGCGGCGTGCTGGACGCCTGTCCCGCGTTGAAGGTCTGCATCGCGCACGGAGGCGGCCCCGCCTGCTACGCGATGGGTCGCATGGATCGCGCCTGGCACGGCACGCCTGTGGAGCGTCGTACCATTCCGCAGCCGCCGAGCAGCTACCAGCGCCGCCTCTACTACGACACCGTGGTGGGCAGCGAGAAGGCGCTCCGTTTTCTGCTCGACGAGGTGGGGGCCGATCGCGTGGTGCTCGGAAGCGACTGGCGCTTCGTGCCGTGGCATCCCTCGCCCGTCACGTGGCTGCAGGGACTGAAGACGATCACCCAGGACGAGAAAGACAAGATCCTGTGGCGGAACCTCGAGGCGCTGCTGAAGCTCCCCGGCGCCTGACGAGACCGATCGGCGCCCCGTTAGCCGGCTCAAGGGTCCTTACAGCGCTTTCCGCTCGAATGAGAAGAATTCGCAGATTCGGGCCGCCGCTTCCGTAGGACTTGTCCGGCTGGTATCGATCGAGAGTCCCGAGTCCGGCAGCTTTGGGTACTCGGACGCTCCGGCCTCACTGAGTTCACGGAACAACTCGAGAGATCGAAGCTTTCTGAACTCCGTCCGTGAAGCATGCACGATCCGGCGCTCAAGCTCATCGATCGGACAGGTCAGCTGAACGAAGAGTACCCTCCCACCGACGGACTCCACAGCGCCGAGCGTGTCCTAAATGAAGGATGCGCGCACCGACCGCTCGGGCGTAAAGGTGAAGATGAGCGATGCGTTGCGTTGTGCAGCCTCACGGAAAATCGAGAGCCAGATCTGCTCACGCAAAAGGATGAAGGGCTCGGTTCCAAAGTCGAAGACGGCAGTGACGGCATCAACCGTCAGGTGATTGTGAAAGAGCCGGAGCCCTGTCAGTCGCGAAAGCTCACGGGCGACCGTCAGCTTGCCGGAGGCGGCTGGTCCATGAATGAATACGAGATCCATCTCCTAGCCGAGGCCCCCGTGGCTACATCTCTGAGACGCCGAACGACCGGCTGAGCGGCGGGCTCCGCCCGTCCGCTCCAGCCGAGAGTTCGGCGTTCAAATTCCTGCGCAGTGAACGGCGGCCACAGGGTGAACCCTAAGGTCGCACAGGTTCGAGGTCGCGCGCGCGGTTCATCTGGTTCTCCCACGGGCCGCGTCGGACCTCGGGTGGGATCGGCAGCATCTGCTTGTCCCAGTCCTCATACGCGCGCTTGAGTTGTTCGAACATCGCCGCGTTCTTCAGCTTGAAGTTCGCGTTCTCCGTCTCGTCCTCGGCGAGGTTCGCGAGGTACTCGCGCGTGTCCCAGCGAACGTACTTCCAGTCGCCCTTGCGGACAGCCATCATGTCCTGCGTGCGCCAGAACACCGTGCGCTCGAACTCCGGCGTACGGCCGCGGAGGACGGGCATGAGATCGATGCCATCCGTCGGATAGGCGGGATCGGGCTTCCCGCCGGCTGCCGACAGCAGCGTCGGTAGCCAGTCCATACTCATCGCGAGCTGGTTCACGACGTTGCCGGCCCCAAGCACGCGCGGCCACACGACGATCGCCGGCACGCGGATGCCGCCCTCCCACAGGTAGCCTTTTTCGCCGCGGAACGGCCAGTGGTATGAGTAGCGCTCGCCGCCGTTGTCGCTCGTGAACACGATGATCGTGTCGCCAGCGCGTCCCGACGCCTCCAGCGCTTTGAGGACGCGGCCCACGGCGGCATCCAGGCTCTCCACCATCGCCCGAAAAGCTCTCGGAGAGCCGCCCTCGTAATGCGCCATCTCGCGGATGCTCGCGGCCTTTCCCTGGTCCTGCGGGCCCTCCCACGGCCAGTGGGGCGCGTTGAAGTGGAGGCTGAGGAAGAACGGCCTCGGATCTGCGCCCTTGACGATGTCGATCGCGCGGTCGGCGAAGAGATCGGTCGAGTAGCCCTCACGCTCGACGCGGGCCTCTCCCTCGTACAGCCCGTGCACCGCCGGCGCGCCGCGGTCCGGCGCGCCACCTGGCAGTGGATCGTACAAGCCGACGGGCAGGCGAGTTTGATATCGCCCGGTGATGAGCGCGACTCGCGTCGGGCTGCACGTCGAGGAGTTGGCGTATGCCTGCGTCAGCCTAATCCCACGTGCTGCGAGATTGTCGAGAACCGGCGTTTTGTAGTCGGGTCGCCCGTAGCAGCTGAGATCACCCCAGCCCAGATCATCCGCGAGGATGAAGAGG
>JBKKCN010000479.1:0-3990 GCA_046712525.1 Candidatus Rokuibacteriota bacterium | reverse complement strand
TCTCCGGCCTTGAGCGTCGAGCGTGCCGGCACCTCCGCTGTCTGCGCGTGGGAAATGGCCGGGGCCGCGAGCCAAACGGCCATGACAAGCAGCCGCATTGCGTACGTGTACATGCTCTCCCTTACCTGGACCTTGTCGCATCGGCTGGTGTGCCGGCAGTCTTCGCGGCCGGCGCCAGCAAGCGGCGCGCCCGTTCCAGCACCGCCGCCGGCGCCTTGGCGGGTGATCCGCACGCGTGGGGCGGGTCGGGATCGTACTCGATCACGAGCTGGATGGTCTGCGCCACCTCGGGGCCGGCGATCGTGTCCACCAGCCGCAGCGCCATGTCGATGCCCGCCGACACGCCGGCGCCGGTGATGACCTTGCCGTCGCGGACGACGCGCTCGCTCACGGGGATGGCGCCGAGATCGCGCAGGCTGTCGAGCGCGCTCCAGTGCGTGGTGGCTCTCAGGCCGCGCAGGATACCGGCGGCGCCAAGGATCAGGGAGCCCGTGCAGACGGACGTCGTCCACGTCGTCGTCGCGTGCACGGCGCGCAGCCACGCGAGCACCCGCTCGTCCTGCATCACGGGCCGCACGTCGATGCCGCCGGGCACCATGACCACGTCGGGCCGCGTGACGTCATCCAGCGTGAAGTCCGCCATCATGCCGAGTCGCGAGTCCGAGCGAATGAGGCGCGCCTCCGCCGCTACCCACTTCACCGTCGCTCCCGGCATGAGCGCGAGCACCTGGAACGGGCCCACGGCGTCGAGGGCGGTGAACCGGTCGTACAGCAAGATTGCGATTTCCATGAAGCCTCCCTAATCTTCGCCGAGTACTCGCCGCCGCAGCAGGCGGAGGTTGAGGGGGACGAGGACGGCGATCATCAGGACGAAGATGGCGAGCGCGGCCGTGAGGTGCCCGGCGACGGGGCCGTGCAGCAGCAGGGCGCGGTTGGTCTCTGCGAGGTGGTAGAGGGGATTGGGAATGGAGGCCAGCACCAGCCACGAGTGCTGCATCGGAAAGTACGTGCCGGACACCATCGCCATCGGCAGCACGAACAGAAAGAGGGGCACGTTCATGTGATCGATGCTGGGCACGAGCGCGGTGAAGCAGAGGCCGAGGGCGCCGAAGGCGCAGGCGCCGAGGAAGGCGAGCGGCAGCAGCAGGGGCAGCATGGTGACGTCGATGTCCACGAGGCCGGCGAGGCGGCAGAGGATGAGGACGACGGACACGATGGCGAAGTACATCGTCGTGAGCACGGCCGCCCACAGGACCTCGCCCCAGATCACGTGGCGCAGCTCCACCTGCGTCGTGAGCTGGCCCTCCCACGTCTTCTGGAAGTGCATGCGGATGAAGGCGGCGAAGAGCGTCTGGAAGATGGCGGTGATGAAGACCGTGTAGGCGAGCAGCCCCGGTGCCACGTAGCTCATGTACGGCAGGCTGCGGTCGTTCCAGGTGATGCCCGCCACCCATCCGCCGAGGCCGAGGCCGAAGGCGAGGAGCATGGTGACGGGCTCGAAGGCGGGCGGCAGGAAGGCCGTCCACCAGTTGCGCCGGTACACGGTGAAGTGGCGCGCGACGACGGCGCGGCTCTGCCACTCCAGCGCTGCCGTCAGCCAGCGCATGGGCCGAGGGAGAGCTTCATGAACAGATCATCGAGGTTCGGCGCGCGCACCTCGTAGCGGAGGGCCGGGAACGCGCGCGCGAAGTCGGCGAGCTCCTCGGCGCGCAGACTGAGATGGCGGAAGCCGAGCACGGCGGCGGGCGGCGTGAGCCCGTGCGCGGTGAGCCAGGGCGCCACCGCAGCGATGGTGAGCGCGTCCGCTTCGAGCACGACCACGTGCTCGCCCACGAGGTCGCCGAGCACCGTCTTCGCCGAGCCGTGCGCCACGACTTTACCTTGACCAAGAACCGTCAAGACGTCGCTCAGCCGCTCGGCCTCGTCCATGTAGTGCGTGGTGAGGACGATGCCGAGGCCCTCCGCGCGCAGGTCGTTCACCAGCTCCCACACGCCCATGCGCGCGTGGGGATCGAGGCCGGTGGTGGGCTCGTCCAGAAAGAGCAGGCGCGGGCGGTGGACGAGGGCACGCGCGATCATCAGCCGCCGCTTGAAGCCGCCCGAGAGCGCCTCCGGCTTCGTGGATGCGTACTGTCGCAGATCGAAGCGGTCGAGCAGCTCCGCCACGCGCTCGCGAAGGGCGGTGGGCCGGGGGCGGAAATAGGTGGCCGCCACGTGCAGGTTCTGCTCGACGGTGAAGTCGCCGTCGAACGTGTCGTTCTGCGTGCACACGCCGAGCGCGCGCTTGAAGGGCGCGATGTCGCCGCCCACGTCGCGGCCGTCCATCCGGATGATTCCGGCGTCGGTGCGCAGGAAGCCGTACAGCATGCGCAGCGTCGTGGTCTTGCCGGCGCCGTTGGGGCCGAGCAGACCCAGCACCTGGCCCGCGCGACACGTGAGGTCCACGCCGTCCACCACGCGGCGGCCGCCGAGGTGCTTGACCAGTCCTGTCGCTTCCAGCAGCGGCGCGTCGTTTCTCATCCCTGCGTGTCGATGTTACCCTACGAGCACTTTTCGTCCGGGAGGCACGCATGACCACGAGCCCCGCGCCGCGCTACGCCGTCAACGAGTACACGCCCGATCCCGCCGTCGTCTTCGATCGCGCGGTGGGCGAGACGTACGTCCGGTACGCCCACCGGATGGCGGACCGGGGCTACGTGCAGAGCTCGCTGGGCGGCATGGTGGTGCGGGTGCCGCATCCGAACTATCCCGACGGCGTGGCCTACGCGAAGCCCAACCGCGTGTCGCTCGAGGAGATGTCGGTGGAGGACCTCGTGATCACCGATATCCCATATGGGCGGCTGCTGTACGGGCAGACCGCCACCAGCGTCGGTCATCAGATGAATCGCGAGATCCTGAGGCTGCGGCCGGACGTGAACTGCGTGATCCACCTGCATCACGACGAGACCATCGCGTTGCTCGCCGCCGGCTGCGACGAGATCCACAGCTTCTCCGGCACCTTCTCGTATCTCATGCAGAAGCCGATCGCGTATCTGCCTGCCCACCTCAACGTGGAAGAGGACGTGGCGCCCATCAAGACCTTCATCCAGGACACCAACTGTCTCGTGATGAAGCGCCACGGCATCACGGTGCTCGGCCGCACGGTGTCGGAGTGCTACCACCGCGTCAACACATACACGGCGGAGGTGAAGCGCCAGATCATCGTCGAGCTGCTGTGCGCGGCCAAGGGCACCAAGCCCGAGTACATGAGCGAGGAAGAGATGAAGTGGATGTTCGCGGAGGGCGACAAGGTCGTGTATCCCGAGGTGGTGCGAAAGCCGGAGCAGCGCTGAGCCCTGCTGAGCTTTCTCGGGAGTCGCCTTCTCCATCTGGGCGCCACGCTCCTGCTCGTCAGTGTGGTGGTGTTCGTGCTGCTTCGTCTCATGCCCGGCGACCCCGCCGAGGTGCTCGCGGGCCAGGATGCAAGCCCGGCGCTGGTGACGGAGATCCGGGCGCGCCTCGGCCTCGACCGTCCCATCCCCGTGCAGTACGCGATCTACCTCAAGAACGTCGCCCGGGGTGATTTCGGCCGCTCCATCCGCAGCAAGCAGCCGGTCGCGGAGGAGATCGCCAGCCGCCTGCCCGCCACGCTGCTGCTGGGGGGCACTGCCATCGGCATCGCGTTCGTCGTTGGCCTCGGGCTCGGCATGACAGCGGCGGTCTTCGAGGGACGGGCGGTCGACGTGCTGCTGCTCCTCTTCGCGCTTCTCGGTGTCTCCGCGCCCGTGTTCTGGATCGGGCTTGTGATGGTGCTCGTGTTCGCCGTTCATCTCGGCGTGCTGCCCGTGGGCGGCAGCGACGGGTGGGAGTCGCTCGTGCTGCCCGCGGTGACGCTCATGCCGAACAGCCTCGCCGTCTTCGCGCGGCTCTCGCGCTCGACACTGCTCGAGGTCCTCAACGAGGACTTCGTGCGCACGGCGGTCGCCAAGGGCCTTCATCGCTCGCGCGTGC